>NZ_MUYZ01000447.1:0-3757 GCF_003013775.1 Micromonospora sp. MH33 | reverse complement strand
GCACGGCGGGCGCCGGACCGGCCACCGCCGCGGCGGCGGCGACCAGCAGGGCGGTCCGCCCGCGGGGCACGAACACCCCGGGGTCGACGGCGACCCGCAGGCCGCAGAACTCGGCCCAGCCGAGCAGGTGCTCCAGCGGCAGGCCGGCGACCCGGCGGTCGACCAGGCCGGCCAGCGCCTCGGCCGAGTCGACGGCGGCGATCAGCAGTTCCGCCTCGTCCTCGGCGAAGACGCAGCCGGCGGCGCGCAGCCGGCGGACGACGGCGGGACGGTCGGGAGAGAACAGGGTGGGTGTCATGGCAGGCCTTTCGGGAACGCTCGTCGGCGCTCCCGGCGTCGCCTAACCCTGGGGCGACGCGGACTCGGAGGGAGCGCCGGTCCTCTGCTGGTGGATCGGTCTCACCTCCTCGGGTCGGGGCCCGCGCGGGCCGTGGCTGCCCGTCACCTTAGCGGAGCGGGCCGGGTGCCGTCAGGCCGCGTCCAGCGCGGCGGTGACGTCGGCGACCAGGTCGGCGCCGTCCTCGATGCCGCAGGAGAGCCGGACGAAGCCGGGCGGGGTGTCGTCGCCCCACTGGGCCCGCCGGTCGGCGGTGGTGTGCAGCCCGCCGAACGAGGTGGCGGCGGCCACCAGGCGGGACGCGTCGAGGAACCGGGCCACCCGGTCGGCGTCGCCCAGGTCGAAGGAGAGCACGCCGGGCATCCGTCGCATCTGGACCGAGGCCACCGGGTGGGCCGGGTCGGTGGGCAGCCCGGGCCAGCGCACGCCGGTGACGTCGGCGCGGCCGGCGAGCAGCCGGGCCAGCGTCTCGGCGTTGGCGGTCTGCCGGGCCAGCCGCAGGTCCACGGTCGCCAGCGAGCGGTGCGCCAGCCAGCAGTCGAACGCCCCGGGCACCCCGCCCGTGGTGGTCCGCCAGGCGGTCACCGCGTCGAGCAGTTCGGCGGAGTGGGTCGCCACGTAGCCGAGCAGCAGGTCGGAGTGGCCGGTGAGGGCCTTGGTGCCGGAGGCGACCACCACGTCGGCGCCGAGGTCCAGCGGCCGCTGCCCGAGCGGGGTGGCGGTGGTGTTGTCGACCGCCACGAGGGACCCGGCGGCGTGCGCCGCGGCGGCCAGCGCCGGCATGTCGGCCACGTCCAGGCCGGGGTTCGCCGGGGTTTCCAGGAGCACCAGCCGGACGCCCTCGAACGACGGGTACGGCCCGGCGGTCGGCACGAAGCCGACCCGTACCCCGATGCCCTGGAGGGTGGCGGTGGCGAAGGCCCGCACCGGAAAGTAGCCGTCGGCGGGGAGCAGCACGGTGTCCCCGGGGCGCAGCAGGGCCAGCAGCAGCCCGGTGATGGCCGCCTGGCCGCTGGCGAAGACCCGGCAGTCGCCGCCCTCCAGCTCGCCGACGGCCGCCTCCAGCAGCCGCCGGGTGGGGTTGTCCGGCCGCCCGTACCCGTTGGGGGTCGCCTCCGGCCCCCGCCACGGGTCCAGGTGGTACGGCGCGGCGAAGACCGGCCCGGGCAGGAAGGGCTGTCCCGGTTCCGGCGCGGGCAGCCCGGCGTGCACGCTGCGCGTGCCGTCACCCCACTCGGTCATCGCCACCTCACTCGTACGATTCGGGCTTCGCGGTGCGGCTCATCAGGGCGTCCACGGCGAGCCGCGGGTCCATCCCCTCGTGGCAGATCCGCTCGATCTGCTCGGTGATCGGCATCTCCACCCCGTGCGCCCGGGCCAGGTCGCGGATGGCCAGGCAGCTCTTCACGCCCTCGGCGGTCTGCCGGGTGGCCGCCTGGGCCTGCTCCAGGGTCTCCCCCCGGCCCAGGTGCTCGCCGAAGGTGCGGTTGCGGGCCAGCGGCGAGGAGCAGGAGGCGACCAGGTCCCCCATGCCGGCCAGCCCGGCGAAGGTGATCGGGTCGGCGCCGAGCGCGACGCCCAGCCGGGCGGTCTCGGCCAGGCCTCGGGTCATCAGCATGGCCCGGGTGTTGTCGCCGAATCCCATCGCGGTGGCGATGCCGTACGACAGCGCGATCACGTTCTTCACCGCCCCGCCCAGCTCGCAACCGATCACGTCGTCGTTCGTGTACGGCCGGAAGTACGGCGTCCGGATCGACGACTGGACCAGCGCGGTCCGGCGGCTGTCGGTGCCGGCCACCACGGTCGCGGCCGGCTGCTCGGCGGCGATCTCCGGTGCCAGGTTGGGCCCGGAGACGACCACCACCCGGTCGGCCGGCACCCCGGCCGTCTCCACGATCACCTGACTCATCCGCTTCGTGGTGCCCAGCTCGATGCCCTTCATGAGGGAGACCAGCGTGGCGTCGGAGTCCAGGTACGGGGTCCACTCGGCGAGGTTGGCGCGCAGCGTCTGCGACGGCACGGAAAGCACCACCACCTCGGCCCCGGCGATCGCCTCCTCGGCGTCCCCGGTCGCGGTGACCCGGTCGGGCAGCCGCACGTCCGGCAGGTAGTCCGGGTTGTGGCGCCCGGTCCGGATCGCCTCGGCCACCGAGGCGCGCCGGGCCAGGATGGTCACGTCCCGGCCGGCGTCGGCGAGGATCTTGGCGAACGCGGTGCCCCACGAGCCCGCCCCCAGCACCGCGACGTGCCCGCTCATGCCGTCGCCTCCCTTCGGTCGGCGACGACATGCGGCTCCAGCGCACTGAGCCGGCTGGTTCGCTCGCTCACTCGGTCACCTCGGGCGTACGCGTCCGGGCCGGCCGCTCCCAGAGCGGTGGTGGCGTGCCGCCGCGGATCTCGGCGACCAGGTCCCGGATCCGCAGCATGATCGTGTCGGTCATCTCCTCCAGGATCGCCCGGGTCGGCGTGGCGCCCGCCCACCGGCTCAGGTCGATCGGCGGACCGGCGACCACCGTCACCGGCGTACGCGGGCGCAGTCGGATGCGGGCGGTCCGCGGGTCGAACATCCGCTCCGGGCCGACCATGGCGACCGGGATCACCGGCGCGCCGGTGGCCAGCGCCAGCCGGGCCGCGCCGGTCTTGCCCTTCATCGGCCACAGGTCCGGCTCCCGGGTGGTGGTCCCCTCCGGGTAGATCACCACCGCGCCTCCCTCGTCCAGCGCGGCGACCAGCTTGTCCAGCGACCGGGCCGCCTCGACGCTGCCGCGCTCGACCGGGATCTGCTTGCAGCGGTGCAGGATCCAACCGATCACCGGAACCCGGAACACGCTGGCCTTGCCGAGGTACCGCGGCCAGCGCCCCGAGTCGTAGATGAAGTGCGCGGACACCAGCGGGTCCGCGTGTGAGATGTGGTTGGGCACGATGATGATGCCGCCGTCGCGGCGCAGGTGCTCCATGCCCCGCCAGGTGCGCCGCGTCCAGACGGTCAACACCGGCTTCACCAGCACCACGGCGAACCGTGGCCAGAATCCCAGCCTCCGCGGTGCCACCCTGCCTCCTCGTTCCGCCCCACGCGCGCACGCCCCGGGACGAAATCATGCCTGCTCGTCCCGGGTCCGGCCAGTGAGGGTACCGCCGGCCGACTGGCAGGATTGTCACGTGCCTGAGCCGACCTGGACCGTGGTGGTGCCGGTGAAGCGCCTCGGGGTGGCGAAGAGCCGCCTGCGCGGCGCGCTGCCCGGCGTACCCCATGAGGAGCTGGCGCTGGCCCTGGCGGCCGACACGGTCGGCGCGGTGCGGTCCTGCCCGGCGGTGGCCCGGGTGCTGGTGGTGACCGACGACCCCCGGGTGGCGGCGGAGGCCACGGCGGCCGGCGCGGAGGTCGCGCCGGACCCGGCGGCCGGGCTGAACGCGGCCTTC
>NZ_MUYZ01000446.1:0-3757 GCF_003013775.1 Micromonospora sp. MH33 | reverse complement strand
CGCGCCGCCGCGGCGCACCCGCTGATCGGGCTGCCGCTCCAGGTGACCGCGCTGGCGATGCTCGGCGCGGTGCTCCCGGCCGCGGGCGTCGACCTGTTCGCGACGCCGGCCGTCACCGGGCCCGCGACCACCGTCGCGGTGCTCGGCGTGATCGCCATCGGGGTACGCCACGCCCTGCGGCACAACCGCCTCGCCGAGCGGGCCCTGCCGCCGGCGACCGGCGTGTCAGCGGGTGCGGCCGGTCCCCTGCACGTATAGCAGCTCCAGGATCGCCCGGGTCGCCTCGAACCAGCGGTCCAGCCAGCCGGGCGGGGGCACGCTGCCCTTCGGCGGCAACTCCATCAGCAGCCCGCGCAGCAGCGGATGGTCCACCAGGGACTCCTGCGGCTCCATCGGCCAGCCGGTCGGCGGGAAGGACGGCTCGGTGAGCGGGTTCGGGTCGAGCGACGGCAGGGAGAGCGGTGGGGCGGGCTGCTCCGGGGCGGGCGCGTCCCGGCCGCCGATCTCGGCGTCGCCAGAGCCCACCTCGGTGAGGACGCTGTCCCGGCGCGCCCCGCGGTACTTGCCACCGAACCGCTCGGGCTTGCCCGGGCCGTTGGTGAGATTCTCTGAACCGATCGTCGTCATCCGTCTCGCCTGCCTCGTTCGGTTGCCGATCTGTGCGGTTCAACGAGGCGGAACGGAACTGGCGACGGCGCAGACGAAATGGTCCCGCCCGGCGACGCTGCCGGGCGGGACCACGTTCTGGGGGACGGAACGCCGGATCAGTTCCCGGCGAACGCACCGCCCCTGGCGCCGGCGACGAAGGCGTGCCAGTCACCCGGGGCGAAGACCAGGGCCGGGCCCGTCCTGTCCTTCGAGTCCCGGACGCCGACCGCCCCGGTCACGTACGCGACCTCCACGCAGTTGTCACAGTTCGGCCCGCTCTTCGAACTCTTGAACCACGTCGCCTGCGTCAGGTCCACGGGGAACTCCTTGGTCGCCATTTCCACAACGGCTCCTCTGCCAGTTTTGCGATGTGTGCGATGGATTCCTCCGGGCGAATGGCCGCTGCTCGAATGTGATCGAAGATGAAGCTGTACTTCTGTAGCTCGTCGCTCTTCTCCAGGAAGAGCCCACCCGTGGCGTTCTCCGCGTACACGACATCGGGATCACTCGGTTCGGGGAAGCTGAGGATCGTGAAGGTCCCGTCCATGCCGGCGTGCGCACCCACCTCGAAGGGCAGGACCTGCAACGTCACGTTCGGCAGTTCGGCCACCTCCACCAGCCGTTTGAGCTGGCCACGCATCACCGCGTCGCCGCCAACCGGCCGGCTCAGCACCGCCTCATCGAGCACCACCCACAGATCGACCGGATCGTCCTGGGTCAACAACGACTGACGGCCCAGTCGGACACGCACCCGCTGTTCGACCTGTTCGGCGGTGAAGTCCGGCCGAGCGGCCCGGATCATCGCCCCCGCGTACTCCTCGGTCTCCAGCAGGCCCGGCACGACCTGCTGTTCGTACGCCCGGATCGAGCTGGCCGCCGCCTCCAGTCCCACGTACGCCCCGACCAGCACCGTGCTGTACGGATGCCACCAGCCCTTCTGCCGGGCCTCGCGGGCGATCTGCACCAGCTCGTCGCTCTCGGCGCCGACCACCCCGTAGATGCGGAGCATGTCCCGCACGTCCCGGGGTGTCGCGGTGGTGTGGCCGGTCTCGATACGCGAGATCTTGGAGGCCGAACACTCCAACTGCTCGGCGACCACCTCGATGGTGATGCCGGCAGCTTCACGCTGCCGGCGGAGTTCCGCCCCCAGGCGTCGACGCCGGATGGTCGGGCTGCGCCGCTCGCTCACGACGTCACCCCTCGGGTCGATGGACGGGGAATCCCATTCCTCGCGCGCACCCGGCTACCTCCGGTCGGTCGCGCCCGGTTTCACACCCGCCGGGGGCGCGACCGGCGTACGGCGGGCGAGCGTTCGCGGCAGGGGATGGTGCCGGTCGTCGACCGGCCGCGACGGGCGAAACCGGCGTCCAGTGTGCCGTCCCGGGACCTGAGGCTTCAAGCGTCCCGTTCACGTGTCCTGCTCGCGTATCGGCAAAACTCGACGTGCAACTTGCATGAAGCACGTCCCTGATGCAGTCTGTCGGTATGGCACGGGTTACTCACCGTCTTCGCATGATCTCCGGGCGTGGTCGCACCACGGGCCGCGGGACGGCAGGAGGGGAGCCGTCCCGCGCCGCGCGACCTGCCCCGGGGTGAAGACCCCGCCGCTGCACGCCAGCTTGGCTGTGGCGGCGGGAGCGGTAACCGGGAGCAGCCGGGTGATGGTCGGGTGGCGGTCCGCCACCGCGGGTACGGCCCGACCAGCACCGACCCACTGATCAGCCGGTCCACGAGGCAGATCCCCCGTCACCGGACCGACCTGTCCCCCCGATCAGCCTCGCCGGCCCGCCCGCCGGCCGATCCTCCCCAGGAGCCCATGTGCTTCCCCGCTCCGGTGACGTACTGCATGTGACTCGCGCGGCGAGTGTCCAGTTCCTCCGACCGATCATGTTCCGGGTGATCCGGGTGCTCGACTGGCCGACCTACGACGGTTGGCTCTGGCTCGACGGCTACGAGTTGAACGCGGCGGGGGACGCGGTCAACCGGCGGTCGATCTTCGTACAGCAGGAGGGGTTGCGGCATCTCCAGGCCGCGCCGGCCCCGCGTCCGCACACCGTCCGGACGGCCCGTCGTCCGGTGACCCGGACCCCGGTCCGGGTCGGCTGACCTCACGAAACCCGGTCGGGGGGCGTGCCACCGCCATAGAATCGGTACGCCCACCCCGGCAACGCTCCACCCCGCGCGCTCCGGACCCTGAACCTGGGATGGTCATGGTCAATCTGCCCGCCGCGCGGCGGCACCACCGGTCCCGTATCGGCTACGCCCTCGGACTCCTCGCGTTCCTCGGCGCCGCGACCGTGCTCGCGCTCGTGGTCCGCCACCCCGCCTTCTCCGCGACCACGGAGTTGACCGAGCCGGTCCCCGCTCCGGAGATCACCGTGGTCGGGGAGGGCAACCGGCCGGCCACCGAAGCGGACGAGGACGTGCCCGACCGGGTCGACCCGTCGGTGGCCGGCGCGCCGGGCGGCGCCGGCCTTTCGGAGGAGGCCGGTGCCGGGGCCGGGGAGGGCGCGCTGGCCGAGCGCCCCTCGGCCGCCACCGACCTCAGCCGGTCGCTGTTCTACTCGGGACTGCTCGGCCTCGCCATCTCGCTGGCCGGTCTGGGCCTGGTCGGCACCCGGCGTCGCCAGTGGTGAGGCTCAGGCACCGCCAGTGGTGAACGCTCACGGCGTGGCGGTGACGGTCGGCGAGGGCGTCGAGGTGGAGGCGTCCGTCGTCGGGGCCGCAGCCCGGGCCACCACGAGGGTGACCCGGTCCCCCTCGGCGACCGGCTCGCCGGCCTCCGGGTCGGTGTCGATCACCGTCCCGGCGGGCTGGTCCGACGTGCGGTACCGCACCCGGTAGTCCACACCCAGCCGGTCGAGAGCCGCCCGGGCGGCGGACTCCGGCTGCCCCACCAGCGGCGGCAGCGGCACCTCGGCGGCCGCCGTGGTGGTCGGCGGGCTGCTCGGCGGCGAACTACTCGGCGCGGCCGTGCTCGGCGCGGCGCTGGTCTGCGGCGCGGTGCTCGGCACGGCCGACGGCGACAGGCCCGGCTCGGCGTCGCGATCCGCCGCGCGGAGAGCCAGCCAGACACCCAGGCCGATCAGGGCGATCAGCAGCAGCGCGA
>NZ_MUYZ01000445.1:0-3762 GCF_003013775.1 Micromonospora sp. MH33 | reverse complement strand
AAACCGCCCGGCGTCCCCGGACCGGCCGCCGCGCGGACCGTCGTCGGAGAAGCGCTCGCCGCGCGGCTCGGACGGCCCGGTCACGCGAGCACCTCGCGGGCGGCGACCCGGGCGCCGCGCGCCCAGTCGCCGGCCGACATGGCCTTCTTGCCGGCCGCGCGCACCTCACCGAGCTGCACCGGGACGGTGCCCGTGCCGGCCAGCACCCGGGCCTTCTCCACCAGCAGCTCGCCGGGCTTCAGCTCCGGGCCGTTGGCCACCGGGGTGACCGGGCCGAGCTTGACCCGGTCGCCGCGGAAGGTGGTCCACGGGCCGGGGGCCGGGGTGCAGGCGCGGATCCGGCGGTCCACCGCGAAGGCCGGGTCGGCCCAGCGGACCCGGGCGTCCTCGACGGTGAGCTTCGGCGCGAGGGAGACCCCGTCGGCCGGCTGCGGCTCGGCCCGGGCGGTGCCGGCGGCCAGCGCGTCGAGCACGGCCACCAGCAGCCCGGCGCCGGAGTGGGCGAGCCGCTCCAGCAGGTCCCCGGAGGTGTCGGCGGGCCGGACCTCGTCGGTGACCGTGCCGTAGACCGGGCCGGTGTCCAGCCCCTCCTCCAGCTGGAAGACACTGGCCCCGGTCAGCTCGTCGCCGTGCAGCACGGCGTGCTGCACGGGCGCCGCGCCGCGCCAGGCGGGCAGCAGCGAGAAGTGCAGGTTGATCCAGCCGAGCCGGGGGATCTCCAGCGCCGCCGGCGGCACCAGCGCGCCGTAGGCGACCACCGGCACGCAGTCCGGGGCCAGCTCGCGGAGCCGGTCGAGGAACTCGGGCTCGCGCGGCCGCGCCGGGGTGAGCACCTCGACGCCGTGCGCGTCGGCCCAGGCACCGACCGGGGAGCGGACCAGGCCCCGGCCCCGGCCGGCGGGGGCGTCGGGGCGGGTGACCACGGCGAGCAGCTCGTGGCCGGAGGCGGCGATGGCGTCGAGCGCGGGTACGGCGACGGCCGGCGTGCCGGCGAAGACCAGGCGCATCCGGGTCACCGCCCCAGGCCGAACGGGTTGCCGGCGGCGTGCGGGCTGAGCTTGACGGTCGGCGGGGCGGTTTCGTCGTACCACTCGGCCTGGCGGATCGCCTTCATGGCCTCCTTGCGGCCGGCCGGGTCGAGCCGGTCGACGAAGAGCACCCCGTCGAGGTGGTCGGTCTCGTGCTGCACGCAGCGGGCCATCAGGCCGGTGCCGACGATCTGCAGCGGGTCGCCGTAGCCGTTGAAGCCCTTGGCGATGACGTTCTGCCGGCGCTTGGTGTCGAAGTAGAGCCCCGGGATGGACAGGCAGCCCTCCGGGCCGTCCTGTTCCTCCTCGTCGGGGAACTCCAGCACCGGGTTCACCAGGTGCCCGAGGACGTCGTCCACGTCGAAGGTGAACACCCGCAGGCCCACCCCGAGCTGCGGCGCGGCCAGGCCGGCGCCGTTCTGCTCGCGCATCGTGTCGGTCAGGTCGGCGATCAGCTTGCGCAGCTCGGCGTCGAAGTCGACGACCGGGTCGGCCGGCGTGCGCAGCACCGGATCGCCGAACAGACGGATGGGCTGGACGGTCACGCGGAGTGGCTCCTTGTCTGGGACGAGTGGTGCCGTACCAGTCTACGGAGTCGATCCGGTCGCCCCGGCCGGCGTACCGCGATCGGTGACCGGGAACGCTTCGTCACCGACAGTGACCGGCAGGGTGGCGTATCCGCGCAGGGTGAGCCGGACCCGCCGCTCGCCCGGCCCGGCCAGGGCGAGGCCGGGCAGCCGGCGCAGCAGCAGCGGGAACGCCACCTGCGCCTCCAGCCGGGCCAGGCCGACGCCCAGGCAGTAGTGCGGGCCGGCGCCGAAGGAGAGCGGGTGCACCGCGGGGCGCCACGGGTCGAACCGGCCCGGCTCCGGGTAGCGGCCGGGGTCCCGGTTGGCCGCGCCGAACAGCACGATGAGCCAGCTCCCGGCGGGCAGGTCCACCCCGCCGTAGCGGGTCGGTGCGGTGCTCATCCGCGAGGTGAGCTGCACCGGGGAGTCGTAGCGCCGCCTTGCGGCGCGGAGGCCGATTTATGGCCGTCGCCGTCGTGGGCCTGCACGAGCGCCGTGGTGAGGTCGTCGGCCGGGGCGCGCCGGCGGGCCGCGACGAGGTCGGTGAAGTAGTCGCGCACCTCGGTGGCGCCCCGGTCTCCGCGTAGCCGGTGACCAGATGGAACGCCGGCCCGGCCTGGACCACCGGTCCGTAGCCGCGCAGCCGCTCGTAGGTCGGGTAGGGATCGACCCGCCCCTGAGGGGACAACAGCAGCGCGAGGGCGTCGGCAGGGTCCACGGTCGGCCTCCCGGGCGTCGGAAGCCTCCATCATGCTCCCGCCGGCCCGATCCGGCGATCCGCCGCGGCCCGCCTCAGGCGCCGGCGCCCGGCTCCCCCGCCAGCACCGCGTCCCCGCCGAGCAGGGCGTGCTCGGGCAGCGGCAGCTGGAGGCCGTGCGCGGCCTCCCAGTCGTGGATCAGGCCGGGCCGGGCCTGGGCGGCGAAGAAGTCGACCGCGCTCACCCCGCCGACCACCGGCTCGTCCACCTCGGCGACCAGCCGGGCGGGCACCAGCGGGAAGCCGCTCTGCAGGGCGGCGCTGAGCCGGCGGTGGCCGTCGACCACGAAGAAGTACTCGCCGGTGTAGCCGATGTTCACCGGTTCCAGGGCCTCGTCGCCGGACCCGGCCACCTCACCCACGAATTCCGAGTCCCACAGCCCGCGCAGCGTGGCGATGTCCTCGGTCGGGTAGACCCGGGCCGGGTCGAGCAGCAGCAGCGGCTGGCCGTCGCGCAGCACGTCCGCGCCGAGCCGGCCCTCGTAGACGTCGATGACGTGCTGGATCACCTGCTCCGGGGTGGCCCGGGTGGTGTCGCAGATCAGGTCGTAGTTGCGCAGCCGGGCCTTGTCGACGCCGTAGCGCACGATGAACCGGCCGCGCTCGCTCTCGCTGCGCTCGCGGAGCTTGGCCTTCGCCTCCTCCAGGGAGGTGTAGCTCTCGGCCGGGCCGGACGGGCGGGCCAGCACCCGCCGGGCCGCCTCGGTCGGCTCGGTGATCATGTGCACCTTGAGCGCGTCGGTGAAGAAGTGCCAGGCCAGCCGGGAGTCCATCACCAGGCTCTCGCCGGAGGCGGCGATGTTCCGCTGGAGCTGGTCGACGTAGCCGTCGACGGCCTGGTCCAGCTCGGCGTGCAGGTTGAGCTGGAGGGCGGTCATCTGCCGCTCCTGGGCCATCTGGCGGTAGAGGTCGCCGACGCTGACCCGGCGCAGCCCCAGCCGCTTGGCGATCTCGACGGAGACGGTGCTCTTGCCGCTGCCGAGGTCACCATTGAAGACGATCGACTGACGAACGGTCACGACTGGTCCACCCCTGATCACCGGCTGATTGACAGCATCGAATCCGCGTCGGCTCGACGCACTCCCGCTTCACCGCGCCGCGCCCGGGAGCCGTCGTGCGCCTGGGCATGACGGGCGATGCTATCACGCGTCTTCCACCCGTTTGCCGGACGAGGTGTCCGACAAACCCCAGGTCACGACCGTACGCGACGGCCCGGGTGCGCCACGTCACGGGTGGCGGCCGGGCTCAGAACAGGCTGAGCGGGTCGATCTGGAGCCGCACCGGGTCGGCCGCCTTGCGGGCGCTGCGCTGCCCGGCGGCCGCGTGCAGCGCCCCGGCCAGGGCGGCGGCCCGGGCCCGGGGCACCCGGACCAGCATCCGTTCCCGCCCCTCGTCGGCGGGCACCGGG
>NZ_MUYZ01000444.1:0-3804 GCF_003013775.1 Micromonospora sp. MH33 | reverse complement strand
CGCGCCACGGGCCCTGCTGCTGCCGCTGCCGGCCGCCACCGAGGTGCCCGCACCGGACGCGGCGCGTGCGGTCACCGCCGACGCGCTGGCCGCCGTGCAGTCCTGGCTGGCGGCCGACGTGCTCGCCGACGCGACGCTCGTCGTCCTGACCCGGGGCGCCGTGGCCGCCGGTGACGGGGACCGGGTGACCGACCTGGCCGGCGCGGCGGTGTGGGGGCTGCTGCGCTCGGCGCAGACCGAGCATCCGGGGCGGATCGTCCTGGCTGATCTCGACCGGGATCCGGACGACGGGGTCCTCGCGGTGCTGGCGGGTGTCGTCGATGACGTGTCCGCCACGGGCGGGCAGGTGGCGTTGCGGGGTGCCGCGGTGTTGACCCCGCGCCTGGTCCGTGCCGCGGTGCCGCCGGCCGGCGCCGTGCCGCCCGCGGTGGCGTCGGGTGGGGT
This sequence comes from Micromonospora sp. MH33, assembly GCF_003013775.1. Classification (NCBI taxonomy): domain Bacteria; kingdom Bacillati; phylum Actinomycetota; class Actinomycetes; order Micromonosporales; family Micromonosporaceae; genus Micromonospora; species Micromonospora sp. MH33. Next base: position 3,360 of record NZ_MUYZ01000444.1, on the reverse strand, counting down.
CGCGCCGGCCTTCGGCGACGGCACGGTGCTGGTGACGGGTGGCACGGGTGCGCTGGGCGCGCTGGTGGCGGAGCATCTGGTCACCGCGCACGAGGTGCGGTCGCTGGTGCTGGTGTCACGGCGGGGTCCGGCCGCGCCGGGTGCGGACGCGCTGGTGGAGCGGCTGTCGGGCCTGGGTGCCCGGGTGGCCGTGGTCGCGGCCGACGTCACCGACCGGGATGAGGTGTACGAGCTGGTGGCCGGTGTGCCCGGCCGGCTGGCGGGGGTGGTGCACACCGCGGGCGTGCTGGACGACGGCGTGGTGTCGGCGCTCAGCCCCGAGCGGTTGGCGGGTGTGCTGGCGCCGAAGGCGACCGCCGCGTGGTGGTTGCACGAGGCGACGATCGACCGTGACCTCGACCTGTTCGTGGTGTTCTCGTCGGTGGCCGGCCTGATCGGGTCGCCGGGTCAGGCGGCGTACGCCGCGGCGAACACCTACCTGGACGCGCTGGCGACGTACCGGCGGCAGGCGGGTCTGCCGGCGGTCAGCCTGGCGTGGGGAATGTGGGACACCGCCGGCATGGCGGCGTCGCTGGCGGAGGCGGACCGGGCGAGGTCGGCTCGGGCCGGCCTGACGCCGATGAGCGTCGAGGTCGGGCTGGAGCTGTTCGACGCGGCCCTGGGCGCGGGCCGGCCGGTGCTGGTGCCGGCCGTCATCGACGTACCCGCGATGCGGGCCGCCCTCGGCGCCGGCGGCCGGGTGCCGGCGGTGCTGCGCACCCTGGTCGGCCCGGCGGTCAGCCGCCGGCAGGCCGGGCAGGGCGGCGACTGGGCCAGCCAGCTGGCCGGCCTGGCCCCGGACGAGGCCCGCGCGCGGATCGACCTGCTGGTCCGGGGCCTGGTCGCCCAGGTGCTGGGGCACGGCGGCGCGGAGGCGGTGCCGGTGGACCGGGCTTTCCGGGAGCTGGGTTTCGACTCGCTGACCGCCGTGGACCTGCGCAACCGGGTCAACGCGGCCACCGGGCTGCGGCTGCCCTCGACGCTGGTCTTCGACCACCCCACCCCGGCCGTGCTCGCCGGGCACCTGTACGAGCAGGTCTCCGGCCAGCTCACCGCCCGGCGGACGGCGGTGCGGGCCGTCGACACCGACGAGCCGATCGCGATCGTCGGCATGGCCTGCCGGTATCCGGGCGGCGTCGACAGCCCGGACCAGCTCTGGGAGCTGCTGGCCGCCGGTGGGGACGGGATCTCGGAGTTCCCCGCCGATCGGGGCTGGGACCTCGACGGCCTCTTCGACCCCGACCCGGACCGCAGCGGCACCTCGTACACCCGGCACGGCGGATTCCTGACCGGGGCGGCCGACTTCGACCCCGCCTTCTTCGGGATCTCGCCCCGGGAGGCGGTCGCCATGGACCCGCAGCAGCGGCTGCTGCTGGAGGCGTCGTGGGAGACGTTCGAGTCCGCCGGCCTCGATCCGGCGCGGCTGCGCGGCTCCCGTACGGGCGTGTTCGCCGGCGTGATGTACCACGACTACGCCTCTCAGCTGGCCGACCTTCCCCCGGGCGCCGAGGGCTACGTCGGCACGGGCACCTCGGGCAGTGTGTTGTCGGGGCGGGTGGCGTACACGTTCGGGCTGGAAGGTCCGGCGGTCACGGTGGACACGGCGTGTTCGTCGTCGCTGGTCGCGTTGCACCTGGCCGCGCAGGCGTTGCGGTCGGGGGAGTGCGACCTGGCTCTCGCCGGTGGCGTGACGGTGATGGCCACGCCGGGCACGTTCGTCGAGTTCTCCCGGCAGCGCGGCCTGTCCCAGGACGGTCGGTGCAAGTCGTTCGCCGCGTCGGCGGACGGCACCGGCTGGTCGGAGGGGGTGGGCGTGCTGCTGGTGCAGCGGCTGTCCGACGCCCGACGGGACGGTCACCGGGTCCTCGCCGTGGTGCGGGGCACCGCCGTCAACCAGGACGGCGCGTCGAACGGGTTGACCGCGCCGAACGGGCCGTCGCAGCAGCGGGTGATCCGGCAGGCCCTGGCGAACGCGCGCCTGACCGTGGCGGACGTGGACGCCGTCGAGGCACACGGCACGGGCACGACGCTGGGTGACCCGATCGAGGCGCAGGCGCTGCTGGCGACGTACGGGCAGGACCGGCCCGCCGACCGGCCGCTGTGGCTGGGGTCGATCAAGTCGAACATCGGCCACACGCAGGCTGCGGCCGGTGTGGCCGGCGTGATCAAGATGGTCCTGGCCATGCGGCACGGTGTGGTGCCACCGAGCCTGCACGTGGACGAGCCGTCGCCGCACGTCGACTGGACCGCCGGGGCCGTCGCCCTGGCGACCGAGGCGACCCCGTGGCCGGCCGTGGACCGGCCGCGCCGGGCCGCCGTTTCCTCGTTCGGCATCTCCGGCACCAACGCGCACGTGATCCTCGAACAACCGCCGGCGGACGCCGTCGAGGGCCAGGTGGCGGGACGTTCGACGCTGCCCGTGGTCGAGGGTGAGCTGGTGGCGCGGGTGCCAGGTGCGGTGCCGGTGCTGCTGTCGGCGCGGACCGGTCCCGCGTTGGCGGCGCAGGCGGGCCGCTGGGCGCGCTGGCTGGCAGCCGGCGTGGCGCTGCGCCCGGTCGATGTGGCGTGGTCGTCGGTGGCCACCCGGCCGGCTCTGGAGCAGCGGGCCGTGGTGGCTGCGGCGGACCGGGATGGCCTGCTCGGGGCGTTGACCGCCCTGGCCGGTGGGGACCCGTCCGGCGCGGTCGTCACCGGTTCCGCCGCCGAACGCGGCCAGCTCGCGATCCTCTTCTCCGGTCAGGGCGCGCAGCGCCCGGGCATGGGTCGGGAGTTGTATGACACTTTCCCCGTTTTCGCCGCCGCGCTGGACGAGGTGTGCGGGCAGTTGGATCCGCTGTTGCCGCAGCCGTTGACGACGGTGCTGTTCGCCGATGCGGGCTCGCCGGAGGCGGAGCTGCTGGATCAGACGGTGTTCACCCAGGCTGGTCTGTTCGCGGTCGAGGTGGCGCTGTTCCGGCTGGTCGAGTCGTTCGGGGTTGTGCCGGACCTGGTGGGTGGGCATTCGATCGGGGAGATCACCGCCGCGCACGTCGCCGGGGTGCTGTCCCTGGCGGACGCGTGTGCTCTCGTCGCGGCGCGGGGTCGGTTGATGCAGGCCCTGCCCGCCGGCGGCGGGATGCTCGCCGTGAACGCATCCGAGGGGGAGGTACAGGCCGCCCTGAACGGGCCGACCTCCGGTGGCTCTGCGTCTGCCGGCGAACCTGCGGCCTCCGGTGACGGGTCGGCCTCCACCGGCCTCACGGACCGGGTGGGGATCGCGGCGGTGAACGGCCCCACGTCCGTGGTGCTCTCCGGTGCGGTCGACGCCTTGGATGAGGTGGA
>NZ_MUYZ01000443.1:0-3811 GCF_003013775.1 Micromonospora sp. MH33 | reverse complement strand
CCGCGGCGGCCGAGGGCCACGCCGGGCACGCCGGGCCGCCCGATCCGCTGACCCTGGCGGTGCTGGCCGCCAACGCCGTGGTGCTGGTGGCGCTGGGCGCCCGGCTGATCTGGTGGCGACGCCGCCGGCGGCGGTCCTGATGGGTGCCCACCGCCGGCGCCGCCACCGTGGCCTACCGGCTCCAGCCGTGCGGGCCGGCGTCGACCCGCTGGCCGTTCCCGGTGCCGTTCAGGTCGGCCGGGATGTCCAGGTCCCGACCGGGCGGCGCCGCCGGGAACGAGTCCCCGAACGCCCGCTGGCAGAGCAGCGCGGCCCGGCCGAACGCGCCCACCCAGTAGCCGGTGAGGATCTTGCGTTCGTCCAGCGGCGGGGCGATCGTGCTCAGCGCCTCCCAGTTGGAGTGGAAGACCTGGATGATGCTGCCGCCCAGCCCGGCCGGCTCGATCCAGAGGTGCCCCTCCAGCTCGCCCGGCCAGCCCGGCCGCCGGAGGTTGAACTCCAGCCGCGGCAGGTACGACGGGAACTGCTGGTACGCCTCGACGTGCCGGGTGACCTTCATGGTGGCGACCCCGCTGGCGTCGCCGAGGATCAGGCCGACCTCGCTGCCGGCGTCCAGGCTGCCGCTGGTGCGGCTGAGCCAGAACTGGGTGGCCGGGGTCGAGGTGAGCAACCCCCAGACCTCGAAGGTGGTGCCGGGCAGCTCGGTCTGCACGTAGGGGCCCATCCGCCGCCAGGGCCAGCGCCACGGCACCCCGGTGCGGATGAAGTCGGCGAGCTGGTCGAGGATGCCGGGCCAGCCCATGCCGTTCCAGGACCGCCAGTCCGAGGGCGGGTTGAACGCCTCCTCGACGACGGTGACCTGGGTGCCGTGCGGGGTCGCGGTGAGCTGCCAGGTCACCTCGGTGGCCGGGCCCACCCCCACCCAGCGCCAGAGGTACGACAGGCGGCCCTCGCCGCCGGAGGCCGGCTCCCGCACGTCCCGGATCCGGCAGAAGAAGAACTCCCCGTCCTCGAAGTCGAGGATCGCCTCACCGTCGGCGGTGGCCCACCCGCCCCGGCAGACCGCGAGCCACTGCGCGACCTGTTCCGGATCGGTGAGCGCCGACCAGACCCGGTCGGCGGGCGCGGGGATGTGGACCTGGCTGACCAGCCGCTCCCAGCGGTCCTGGGCCAGCGGATAGCCGCCGTTGCGGTGCAGCAGCGGGAAGTCATCGGGCTCGACCCCGGTGAAGCCCGGTCGGGGCTCCAGCCGGGGAGCGGGTGCGCTCCGGTCGTCCACGGGCATGCCAACCTCCGACTGTCGTCGCTCCTTCGGGTTGCCGCGCCCCGGCCCTCGTGGTGGGCGGGGCGGTCGTGCCGGTGCGGGAGACCGGCCGGAGCCGGCCTCCCGCACCGCGGGGAATCACATCTGGTCGGGCTTCAGGTAGCCGCCCATGTTGAACCGGAGGCTGGTCAGGTACGCGACCGGCTGGCCGTCCGGGTCGTTGACGTCGAGCAGCGGCATCATCCGGTAGATCTGCCCCTTGCCCGGGGCGCCCGCCGGCGGGATGCTGCGCACGTCGTCGATGGTCAGGATGATCGGCTCGCGGTTCATCAGCTTCAGCCCGAGCTTCGGCATGTCGAAGATCGCGCCGACCGCCATCCGGCAGGCCTTGGCCGACGGCCCCTCACCCGCGTACGGGTCGAACGGGGTGCGGATCTGGCCGGCCGAGAGGCAGTCCGGGTTGAGCGTGACGGTGATCTTGCCGAGCTCCTCGCACTCACCGACCATCTTCATCTCGATGAGGTTGGTGTAGACCTCGGCGTCGGCCCAGTCGCCCGAGGTGGACGGCGACCGGACCACCCGCACCCAGCCGTCGAAGGCGACGGTGTACTCGCCCACGCCCGGCACCGCGAAGGTGTCGATCGAGTTGATGCCGAGGTTGTCGATGCCCGGCTCCGGCGGGGTCCACGGCACGACCGGGGCGCCGGCGTAGACGTTCGGCACGCCGTCGGTCTGGACCGGCCGACCGAAAAGAACGCTCTTGGTGCTCATCTCTGGTGTCCTCTTCCTTCGTTACGGCAGCAGGGAGGTGTGGTCGCAGCAGGTCAGGCCGGGCTGGTCCGCCACGCCGTCCTGGTTCATGTCGATCTCGCCGTCGACGGTCGAGTAGACGTCGCGGGAGTTCATGTCGATGACCCCGTCGCCGTCCCAGTCGTTCAGCTTCCCCTTGAAGGTGCCGAGGATGAACGCGTTGGTCATGTGGCCGATCTCCGGGTCGTGCAGCGTGGACAGCACGCCGTTGCCCGGCTGGAGGATCTCCTCCATCGAGCGGCCGGCCACCCGGGCCAGGTTGATGTGGCCCCAGCCCTGGAAGCGACCGCGGACGTAGCGGATGGCCGCCTCGTCGTGGATCTGGAACTTCGGGTCGAGGTGCCAGGTGCCGTACCGGGCGAAGCCGATGTTGGCCTGGCGGGTGCCCTCGCTCGGGTCGTCGGCGCGGCCGGACTTGAAGAACGTCCGGGGCACCAGCGACTCGAAGAAGAAGTTGCCGCGGTCCCGGCGGGTCCGGTCGGTGAAGCCGCGGAACAGGTAGTTGTCGCAGTGCGGCGAGCCGTCGGCGTGCAGCCCGTCGATGGTCTTGGCGATGACGAGCTGCCGCTCGCGGGTCGCCACGTTGGGGCAGGCGTGCGCCTGGCCGTAGATCCGGGCCAGGCCCTGCGGGGCCAGCGAGATCTTGCCCCAGTGCTGGTTGGAGTCGTCCAGCCGCACGTACAGGTCGCAGTGGATCAGCAGGTAGATGGTCTCGTCGAAGGTGCGGCCCGGGGTGAACTTGCCGCCCCGGCCGTCGAACGCCGGGTCGCCCGTCTGCAGCTCGCTGCGGAACAGGTGCGACCACTCGGCGATCTCCGGGTCCGTGTCCTTGGCGAACTTGCTGAGGGTGGCCACCGCGTGGGCGCCGCCCAGCTTCTCGATGGCCCACAGCGCGTCCCAGCGGACCTCGCGGTTGGGGTCGTGCAGCACGGCCTGGCCGAGCAGCTCGATCGCGTCCGGCAGGTCGCGGTCGGCGTACTCGAACAGGGCCTGCTCGCGCATGGCCGCGTCGGGGTGGTTCAGCGCGGCGTCGCGCAGTTCCTGGTTGGTGCGGTTGTCCAGCCGGACCGCGACCTTGTTCAGCGCGTACCCGAAGTCGCTCGCCCAGGCCGCCGGGTCACCGGCGACGAAGCGCGGGTCCATCGCCGGCAGCGTGGTCCGGTAGGAGAAGTTGAGCGCGTCGCGCTGGTCCGCGGTGAGGGCGTCCAGGTTGACCGGTGCGGCCTCGGCCGGGACCGCCTCCTCCCACGCACCCTGGGCGCCCTGCGCGAGAGCACCCGGCGACTTGTTACAGAGATCGATTGCCATTGCTGCCTCCTTCGGCGCTTTCTGGCCTGTGCCTCGACGCTAGGGCTTCCGCGTTCCCTATATTTCTTTCAAGTTGCTCAGCCTTGTGATTGCCTCAAGAGCACGATCGATATATCTTTATGAAGTTGCTGAGTGGAAGGTGCCCCATGTCACCTGAGCCCCTCTCGCGCCCCTCCCGGATCGCCCTGCGTGCCCTGCGGCCCGCACCGGCGCCCGTCCGGCCCACCCCCCGCGCGGCCCGCTGGCGGGTGACCGGCCCCGCCGACCATCCCCTCGTCCGGCACCTGCGCCGGCAGCCCTATCCGGCCGCCGGACCCGAGGCCGACGTGCTGGTCCTCGACGGACGGTGGCCGGCGGGCGGTGCCGGCGCGCTGCTCGACGCGTACCGGCGGGCGGGTGGGCGGCAGCTCACCCTGGTCCACGGTGGAG
>NZ_MUYZ01000442.1:0-3831 GCF_003013775.1 Micromonospora sp. MH33 | reverse complement strand
GCCCGGGCGGTACGCGAGGGCCGCCGGGCCGGCTGGGCGGCGGCCGCCGAGCGGGAGCGGCGGGCCTGGCGGGACGCCGAGTTGGCCGCCGAGGCGGCCCGGACCCTGGCCGCGGAGGCGTACGCGGCCGTCGAGGCTCTCCGCCCCGCCCTCGGGGGCGACGGCGTGGCACCGGTGCAGGGGCGGGACGAGGTGCCCACCCCGGTCCCGGCGCCGGCCGCCGTGTCCGGCGCGCGCTGGCGCCCGGCCCGGGCCGGCTGACCCGCGGGGCTCGACCGAATCGTTACCCGAATTCGGTGAGCCCGGTCACCCGTGTCCCGGAAACGGTCATCGGTGCCGGCCCGGCCGATTGACCCCCACAATTCCGGGCCGGTCGCCACCGGATGTCCGCTTTTTGCCGTGCGGTGCCGCCGTAACTGCTCGTCCCATTGAGTGAAGTCAGTGACCGACTGTTCCGATATCCGTAGTCGTGCACGAGGTTTACGCAGGTGAGAGTGCTTGGCAGCCGGCGTACCCACCGGTAGTGTCAGCGCGTCCGGAGCGGTTTTCGATCGCAAGAGGCGACGCCGCGCCGACCCGCCTAATCGTGCTTTCACGAACCGGGGACCCACAGCAACACCGGGGTGAATCCGCGGGCCACGGCCTGCGGTAGGGCGTACTTCCCGCCCGAATCCGTCAGCTAACCCGGTCGGCGGTCACGGAAGGAGTGCCATTCCTCGTGCCCACCCCCCGCTCGTCCCCCCGCCTCCACGGCATCGCGGTGCCGGTGCTCGCCTGACGGCGACCGACTCCGGCAACCGCCCGACCGCCCGGCCCCCGGGCGCTCCCGTTCCGCGGCCATCCGCCCCGCCAGCGCGCGTGAGTTCCTCCGCGCGCCGGGCCGGCGCGTGCCCGCTCACGCCCCCGTGGAGGAAATTGTGAAGCACCACCTGAAGCGTCAGCTGCGCCGCCTCGTGACCGAACGCCCGTACCAGATCATCGCCGGCTCGGCCGCGGCGCTCGTGCTGGCCGGCGGCGCCGGTGCCGCCGTCACCGCCACCGACGACGCGCCGGCCCAGCAGGAGAACACCGCCGCGGTCGCCGAGCTGGGCTCCCGGCTCGGTGAGGTCGCCACCCGGGGTGAGGCCCGGGTCGCCGTCCCGTCGCCCTCGGTCTCGCCGAGCGCGTCGCCGTCGGCCGCGAAGCCGGTGGCCAAGGCCACCTCCGACCCGGACACCACCCCCAAGGCAAAGCCGAAGCCGCCGTCGACCAAGGTGCTCGACTACACCTACGAGGCGCAGACCGCCTACTGGAACTGCGGCCCGGCCGCGGTGCGGAACGCGCTCAGCGCGAGCGGCGTCGAGACCACCCAGGAGGCGATGGTCGCCCCGCTGAACGCCGGCGAGAACGGCACCAACTCCGCCGAGGACACCACCCGGGGCCTGAACCAGATGGTCAAGGGCAACCCGTACCGGACCCACATGTTCGGCGGCTCGGCGAGCCCGGCGGAAATGGACCAGCTCCAGGCGGACGTGGTGAAGGCGATCACCGACGGCCGGGGCGTGGTGGTCAACATCGCCGGCGACGCGACCGACACCGACGGCGGCTGGCACTCGTTCCCGGGCGGCCACTACATCGCCGTGGTCGGTTACAAGAACGACGGCCGGACCGTCCGGATCGCCGACTCGGCGAACCCGGCGCTGCCCGCCTACTGGATGAGCACCGTCGACCTGGCGAACTGGGCCGCCACCCGCGGCTACTCCGCCTGATCGCACCTAACGTCGGGCACCGGCTCCACCGAGCCGGTGCCCGACGTCGTCCGCCCCGGTGTCCGCTCTCGCGCCGGGCGTCCGTCCGGTGGCACACTGCGCCGTATGGGCGACGAGACGGGTACCCGCCATCTGCTGCTGCTGCATGGCATGGGGGCCACCGGTGAGGTGTGGCTGCCCTGGGCGCCGCTGCTGGAGCGCCACTGGGCGGGGCGCTGGCTCGCCCCCGACCTCGCCGGGCACGGCTGGTCGCCGCCGCTGCCCGGGTACTCCTTCGAGGCCCTGGCCGGGCGGGTGGTCGAGGGGCTCGGCCCGGTGACCGAGCGGCTCGGCCCCGAGGACCGGCTCGTGCTGCTCGGGCACTCGCTCGGCGGGGTGGTGGCGCTGGCGCTCGCCGCGCGGTCGCGCCGCCTGCCGGTGGACGCGGTGGTCGGGCTCGGCATCAAGGCCGTCTGGTCCCCGGCCGACCTGGAGAAGGCCCACGAGCTGGCCGCCCGCCCGGTGACCTGGTTCGCCACCCGGGACGAGGCGGCCCGCCGCTACCTGCGGGTCTCCGGGCTGGCCGGGCTGTTCGCCCCCGACCACCCGGTGGTGGAGGCGGGGCTGCGCCGCGAGGACGGCCGCTGGCGGCTGGCCATGGACCCGGCCGCGTTCGCGGTGGGGGAGCCCCGGCTGCCCGCGCTGCTCGCCGCCACCGACGTCCCGGTGCTGCTGGCCCGCGGTGAGCAGGACCCGATGGTGACCGACGCGCAGCTCAAGGAGCTGGGCGTCCCGGTCGCCACGCTGCCCGGGCTGGGCCACAACGCGCACGTCGAGGGCCCGGCCGCCGTGCTCGCCCTCCTCGATGCGTACCTCTGACCGAACCGCCGCTCAGGCGGCGGGGGAGGGGAGCGGCGAGCCGTCCCGCGGCGCGGGCGCGGTCCAGTCCGGCGCGAGCTGCCGGCGGGCGGCGTCGAGGAACACCTCGGCGTACGACTCGGCCGGGAAGTCGCCCAGGTAGCGGGCCCGGGTGGCCCAGCGGTCCGCCGCCTTCGGGTCGGTCTCCAGCAGCTCGGTCAGCACCTCGTCCACGTTGGACATGTCCCGGCGCAGCACGTAGCCGGACCGGGCCAGCGGGAACCGCTCGACGAAGTGCTCACCGTCGACGCCCATGTCGGTGACCGCGTACGGCTTGCCCGAGTAGAGCCAGTCGGAGATCACCCCGGAGACGTCCGAGACCAGCGCGTCGGCGCGGTTGACGCACTCGGTGAGGGTCAGGTCGCGGCCGGCCGCCGCGCCCCACAGGTGCGCCCGGCCGGTCTTCGCCCGGTCCGCGGTGAGCAGTTCGGTGAGGCGGGCCAGCTGCCGCGCCGAGGCCGGGTTCTGCGCGGTGTAGGGGTGTGCCCGCAGGATCACCGTCGCCCCGCGGTCGAGCAGCCGGCGGATCACCGTCTCGGCCACCGGCAGCGAGCAGTAGTTGGCGTCGGCGTGGTGCCCGGTCCAGGTCGGGGTGTAGAGCACGGTCGGGTGGGCCGGGGCGGTGGCCGGCTCCCGGCGTACCTCGATGACCTCGACCTGGGGGCGGCCGACCACGACGAACTTCTCGGCGGGGATCTCCACGCCGGCCCGGGCATACCGCTCGATCGCCGCCGGACCGGCCACGAAGATCTTGTCGAAGATGGCCGAGACCGGGTTGGCGCTGGGCGCCTTGTCGCTGTCGCCGTGATGCAGCTGCACGTGGGTGAGCTGCGAGAAGCGGATGCAGTGGCTGTTCTTCGCGCCGTGGTTGACGTAGAAGGCCGCCCGCAGGCTCGGCACCAGGGCCTCGTCCATGGTCTTCAGGGTGGGGCAGAAGACCACCGGCGCGCGGGTCGCGGCGGCCACGGTGGGCAGGAACTCGGGCTCGCGCAGCAGCACGAGGAACGGCCGGCCGATCCGCTCCAGGTAGGGCAGCCACATGGTGACCTGGTACTCGGAGCCGGGCGGGGCGGAGAAGTAGAGCACGAACTCGGGCTGGTGCCGGCGCAGCGCCCGGCCCACCGGGCCGCCGCCGGCCGGCGGCCGGAACCGGCGGCGGGCCAGGTCGAGGCCGACCGCGCCGCAG
>NZ_MUYZ01000441.1:0-3834 GCF_003013775.1 Micromonospora sp. MH33 | reverse complement strand
CAGACCAGCAATACCCAGCACGCTCTTCCGCAGCATCGTGTTCATGAGGGAAAGCTCCATTCGGGGGTTGGCGCACACACACCGACCGGGGGGTCGGATGGGGTGGTGTGCGCAAGCACCGTCAGGCGCTCAAAAAGGGGGGAAAGTCTTGGGGGATCATCCGGTGCGCGGGGCGAGGGCCTCTTCGTCGCGCCGGGACCATCTACAACGACCGGCGGCCCACCATCATTCCGGGACCGGCCACCTCACCTCGGGGACAGCCCGGGGGCTGGCCACCCGCCTTGGCGGGTCTTGCCGGCACCCCGTCGCGCGGGGGCGTCCTCCTCGGCCGTTCACCCGGATACAACGACCCCCACCCGCCCGCCATTCCGCCGCCAGACTGCCGCCGGCCACCCCAGGAAACGGACACACCACCCAACCGACCCCGTCGGTGGAACACCACGGGTGCATCCAGGCCCCGGAGACACCCATGACGTTCCACCCAACGCCCCGCGCCTCCGTGGGTGGAACGCCAAAGAGGTATCCGGGCCCCGAAGACATCCATGGCGTGCCAGCGAGGAGGTCCCACATGTGGGGTAGACCGGACATACACCTCAGTCCGCGTGTGGGGCGATGGAGTGGCAGGCGGGGATCGCAGACGGAAACGGCCGGCCCCTTGGCGGGGCCGGCCGAGTTCGCGGGTGGTGTCACCAGAGCTGCTGGACGATGTCCGCAGCCTGCTCCTCCCACTGCGCGTACGCGTACGGGAAGGCGGACACCTGGACCGTCTGCGCCGCGGCGGTCAGCGGCAGGTCGTGCCAGCCGCCGACGTTCTTCAGCGCGTTGAAGAACGCCTTGCTGGCGTAGTCCGGGTCGGTGACCTCCTCGGGCGTACCCCAACCGGACGACGGGCGCTGCTGGAACAGGCCCTCCGAGTCGTGGTCGTTGGAGGCGCCGAGGTGGCCGAGGTTGTACAGCTTCGACTCCTGGAGCGAGGTGGCGACGCCGATCACGGCGCCCCGCTTCCCCACGCCGGTCTCCTTGGCCGCCTTCACGATGGCCTTGGCGTTGTCGAGCTGGGCGTCGTCGAGCGGGATGCGCGACTGGGCGCCCTCGACACCGCGCGGGATGAGCTCCTCCCGGCTGGGCCGGTCGGCCTTGGTCGGGACCTTGTCACTGCCGGTGGTCAGACCGGACTTCAGCGACTCGGTGCCGGTCCGCTTCTTGCCGGTGGCCAGGTCGATGGCGGCCACGGCGCCGGCGTGCGGGCCGCTGGTCAACGGGGCGGCGACGGCGGTGGGGCCGAACGCCAGCCCGCCCAGGGCGGCGACGCCCGCGACGGTCAGCGCGGTCCGGCGGTTGGGGGCCGCGGCGGCGGCCTTCGCGATGGCGGCCTTGGCGACGGCGGCCTTGGCGACGGCGGCCTTGGCGACGGCGGTCTTCGCGATGGCGGGGAGCCATCGAGTGAAGTGCTCCTTCACGATGGTTGCCCTTTCGATCGTTACGACGCGCTCCCGGGTGAGCGCCCCTCGGGGGAACTACTCGCCGGTACGGGTTTGCGTGCCGGCGGTACGGGGGACACAACCAGCTCGACCTGTCGGGCATTCCGGATATGCCGCAGCCCAGCAGGGCTGCGGCTCAGGTCACCCGGGAATCCGGACGGCCCGGTAAGAGGCGTACGGGGAGCCGGGAACCGCGCTAGCCGGCCGTCGGGACGCCGAACCGGACCAGGACGTGCCAGAGCTGCTTGAGGCGCTGGAGCGTCACCTCGGTCGGACCCCGGTCGACCCAGCGCTGCGGCTCGCGTACCACCGAGGCGGCGGCCCGGCCGATCAGCGCGGCGTGCACCGGCTCCCCCGGTCGGGCGAACTCGGCGTGCACCCGGGCGGCGAGCGGCGGGATGGCCGGCCCCCGGAACTCGGCGTCGACACCGTCGACCGGCAGTTCGAACCCGGTGTGCCAGCACAACGCGAAGCCGTGCCGCCGGGCGAGCCCGGCGAGGATCCGCCCCTCCGCGCTGCCCCGGAACGAGGGGTCGACCACCACCGCCTCGACGTCCCGGGCCAGGCTCAGCTCACCGTGCACCTGCGCCTCGACGTAGTCGTCCAGCGCCCGCCCGGCCACGTCGGACGCGCGTTCGCGGCGGCGCAGCAGCGTCCGCAGGAGGGTGCCGGTGTCCATGCCGGCCACGCCTAGGCTGACTCCGGTCTCGGCGGTGGCCGCCAGCAGCGCGGCGAGCACCGGCTCGAACACCGTTACCGTGCCGAGGTGCTTCGGCTCGGTGTGGCTGTCGCCGAAGCTGAAGGTGGCCCGGGCGAGCGCTGCGGGGCGCAGCCGCAGATGGCAGGAGCCGAAGCGGGGGCAGGCGCCGTCCGGGTGGTCGAGCAGGTTGAGGCCGCCGTACTTCGGGCGCTCCGTGGGCGGCACGCCGGGCCGCTGGTACGCCCCGCCGAACAGCGCCTGCTCCCAGCGGTCCCGGTCGCCGCCGGGGAACGCGGTCAGCCCGCCGTTGGAGATGCCCGTCTCGAACTGGCTGCGGTAGACGCCCTCCTGATCGAGCGCCTCGGCCACCGTCCGGCCGTCGCGCAGCAGCCGGTCGGGGTGGAAGTTGAGGGTCAGCCGGCCGTGCGCGGCCACCGCCGCGACGATCTCCTCCGCGCGGTACGCGGCGCCGGAGCCGGCGAGGTGCCCGTCGATGACGGCGAGCGCCGCCGGCCGGTCCCGGAGGGCGGCGTCGCGGACGTACCGGAGGGCGGCGGCCTGGGCGGGGGTCAACATCACGTCGGGCACGGGCCCGAGTATCGCCGGGGCCGTCGGCGACCCGCCACGGGGATTCAGGCGCCGGTGCCGAAGCCGTCCAGGGCCTCCCGCTCGTCCTGGCTGCGCAGCTCCTGGAACACGGTGAGGTGCAGGCCCGCCGGGCCGTCGAGGCGGGCGTTGAGCGACTGCCACGGGGTGACCGTCGGCGGGGCGACCTCGGTGGCGCCCGCCGCGACGAGGCGCTCGGTCGTCGCCCGGCTGTCGTCCACCTCGAACGCCACCCGCAGCCGGGGCGCGACCTGGCGGCCGACCTCCACCTCGTCGATCATCCGCTTCTGCGCGGGGTTCGCCAGCTCCAGCGTGGCCCGCCCCGCCTCCAGGATCACCACCCGGGCGCCGTCGCCGCCCGAGTACGCCGCCTGCTCCGGCAGGCCCAGCGCGTCCCGGAAGAAGGCGACCGCGGCGTCGTAGTCCTCGGCCTCGACGACCAGGCGCAGCTGGCGTACGGTCGGCGGTCCATCGGCCCGGGAATCGTCCATGACGCACGATCCTAGCCGCGTGCGGCGCCGAGGCGGGCGAGGAAGTGGGCGTTGCCGCCGGTGGCGGCGAGCTGGCGCAGCAGCTGGTCCAGGGCCGCCTGCCGGTCCAGTACGGACAGCGCGGAACGCAGTGCCCGCAGGCGACCCCGTTCGGCGTCGGTGAGCAGCAGCTCCTCCCGGCGGGTGCCGGAGGCGCGCACGTCGACGGCGGGAAAGGTACGCCGGTCAGCCAGCGACCGGTCCAGCTTCAGCTCGGCGTTACCGGTGCTCTTGAACTCCTCGAAGATGAGGCCGTCGGCGGCGGACCCGGTCTCCACCAGGGCCGAGGCGATGACGGTCAGCGAGCCGCCCTCCTCGATCGACCGGGCGGCGGCGAGCAGCTGCTTGGGCGGGGTGAGCGCGGCCACGTCGATGCCGCCGGAGAGGGTGCGGCCGGCCGAGCGGACGGTCAGGTTGTAGGCGCGGCCCAGCCGGGTCAGCGAGTCCAGCAGCACGACCACGTCGTGGCCCAGCTCGACCAGGCGCTTGGCCCGCTCGATCGCCAGCTCCGCCACCG
>NZ_MUYZ01000440.1:0-3847 GCF_003013775.1 Micromonospora sp. MH33 | reverse complement strand
GCCGGACGCGCTGCCCGAGGCGCTCACCCCGACCACCCGCGCCGCCGTCGCCGACGCCCTCGCGGGCCGCTCCGGCGTCCTGTGCGAGACGACGCGGGGCCGCGACGATGTCGGGCCGGCCGGTGCGGCGGCCCCGCCCGAACAGCGCGCCGGGGGCGAGCTGGGCACCCTGCGGTGAAATCCGCCCGTCGAGCGTGATGACACCGACGACCCGGGCCGCGGCGAAGGCCCGCCGAGCGGCCGTCAGCGGGCCGGGTTGCGGACGCCTTCGGCGAGTTCCGCGCTGAGAGTGCGCAGGGCGGTGAGGCCGGCGGCCCGGTCGGGGGCGTCGAGCACGCAGCGGACCAGCGCGCTGCCCACGATCACCGCGTCGGCGTACCCGGCGACGGTGCCGGCCTGGGCGCCGGTGCCCACCCCCAGCCCGACGCCGACCGGCAGGTCGGTCACCTCCCGCAGCCGGGAGACCAGGATCGGGGCCGCCTCGGAGGTCTGCGACCGGGCGCCCGTGACGCCCATGATGGCGGTGGCGTAGACGAAGCCGCGGCAGTGCCCGGCGGTCATCTTCAGCCGGGCGTCGGTGGAGGACGGGGAGACCAGGAACGTCCGGTCCAGGCCGTGCGCCTCGGACGCGGCCAGCCACTCGCCGGCCTCCTCCGGGATCAGGTCCGGCGTGATCAGGCCGGTGCCCCCGGCGGCGGCCAGGTCGCGGGCGAACGCGTCGACGCCGTACTGCTCGATCGGGTTCCAGTAGGTCATGGTGACCACCGGCGCGCCGGTGGCGGCGACCGCCTCGATGATGCGCAGCGCGTCCGCGGTGCGTACGCCGCCGGCCAGGGCGATGTCGCTGGCCTTCTGGATGACCGGGCCGTCCATCACCGGGTCGGAGTAGGGGATCTCCACCTCGATGACGTCCACGCCGGCCTCGACCATGGCGGTCATCGCGGCGATGCTGTCCTCGACGGTCGGGAAGCCGGCCGGCATGCAGCCGACCAGCACCGCCCGCCCGTCGGCCCGGGCCTTGTCGAAGGCGACCCCGATCCGGCTCACGCTCTCACTCCTTGTCGAGGATGCCGAAGTATCCGCCGGCCGTGTGCACGTCCTTGTCGCCCCGGCCGGAGAGGTTGACCACGATGACCGGTTCCCGGCCCAGCTCGGCGGCGAGCTGCGGGGCGATCCTGCGGGCGCCGGCGAGCGCGTGCGAGCTCTCGATCGCCGGGATGATGCCCTCGGTGCGGCAGAGCAGCTCGAAGGCGGCCATCGCCTCGTCGTCGTCGACGGGCAGGTAGGTGGCCCGGCCGCTGTCGTGCAGCCAGGCGTGTTCCGGCCCGACGCCCGGGTAGTCCAGGCCGGCCGAGATCGAGTGCGACTCGACCGTCTGGCCGTCCTCGTCCTGGAGCACGTACGTCCGGGTGCCGTGCAGCACGCCCGCCGAGCCGCCGGTGATGCTGGCCGCGTGCCGGCCGGTCGCCACGCCCTCGCCGCCGGCCTCGAAGCCGTAGAGCCGCACGCCCGTGTCAGGCACGAAGGCGTGGAAGATGCCCAGCGCGTTGGAGCCGCCGCCCACGCAGGCCGCGACGGCGTCGGGCAGCGCGCCGGTGAGGTCCAGGCACTGCTGGCGGGCCTCCACGCCGATGCCGCGCACGAAGTCCCGGACCATCTCGGGGAACGGGTGCGGGCCGGCGGCGGTGCCGATCAGGTAGTGGGTGCTGTCGACGTTGGCGACCCAGTCCCGCATCGCCTCGTTCATGGCGTCCTTGAGGGTCCGCGAGCCGGTGGTGACCGGGACGACGGTGGCGCCGAGCATCCGCATCCGGGCCACGTTGAGCGCCTGCCGCTCGGTGTCCACCTCGCCCATGTAGACCACGCACTCGAGGTCGAACAGGGCGGCGGCCGTGGCGGTGGCCACGCCGTGCTGGCCGGCGCCGGTCTCCGCGATCACCCGCTGCTTGCCCATCCGCTTCGTGAGCAGCGCCTGGCCGAGCACGTTGCGGACCTTGTGCGCGCCGGTGTGGTTGAGGTCCTCCCGCTTGAGCAGGACCCGGGCCCCGATCTCGGCGGAGAGCCGGCGGGCCTCGTAGAGCAGCGAGGGGGTGCCGGCGTAGTCGCGCAGCAGGGCGTCGAACTCGGCGAGGAAGCTCTCGTCGGTCATCGCCTTCCGGTACGCCGCGTCCAGCTCGTCGAGCGCGGCGACAAGGGCCTCGGGGACGAACCGGCCGCCGAACCGGCCGAAATGACCGGCGGCGTCGGGGAGCCGGCCGGCCGGGGCCGCGGCGTCAGTGCTCATCGCGGGAGTCCTCTCGCTGCGTGTCGGGGGATCCGGCGCGGGTCAGCGCACCGGGCGGGGCGTGGCCGGGTGGTTGCCGGCGTTGACCAGTTCGGCGACCGCCTCGCGGGGGCTCTTCTGGGTGACCAGGCCCTCGCCGACCAGGACCGCGTCGGCGCCGGCCGAGGCGTAGCGGATCAGGTCGTGCGGGCCGCGCACGCCGGACTCGGCGATCTTGACGACGCTGCTCGGCAGGCCGGGCGCGATCCGCTCGAACACCGAGCGGTCGACCTCCAGGGTACGCAGGTCACGGGCGTTGACCCCGATCACCTGCGCGCCGGCCTCCATGGCCCGGTCGGCCTCCTCCTCGGTGTGCACCTCGACGAGCGCGCACATGCCGAGCGACTCGATCCGCTCCAGCAGCCCGACCAGGACGTTCTGCTCCAGCGCGGCGACGATCAGCAGCACCAGGTCGGCGCCGTGCGCGCGGGCCTCGTGCACCTGGTAGCTGGAGACCACGAAGTCCTTGCGCAGCACCGGCACGTTCACCGCGGCGCGGACCGCGGCCAGGTCGTCCAGCGACCCGCCGAACCAGCGGCCTTCGGTGAGCACGCTGATCGCCCGGGCGCCGCCGGCCGCGTAGTCGCCGGCGAGGTCGGCCGGGTCGGCGATCTCCGCCAGCCGCCCCTTGGACGGCGACGACCGCTTCACCTCGGCGATCACGGCCACGCCGGGCCGGCGCAGCGCCGCGTACGCGTCCAGCGGCGGCGGCGCGGCAGCCGCCAGCTCGCGGATCCGCTCCAGCGGAACCTGCTCCTGTCGCCGGGCCACGTCCTCGCGCACGCCGGCCAGGATCTCGTCGAGCACGCTTGCGGACGCCGCCGATCCGGCCTCGTCCCCCTCCGCGTGCGCATGCTCAGCAGTCACCAACGGACTCCCCTCTCCGGGTGTCATGGGCCGATGCTAGGGGGCGCCACCTGGCGACAAGTGCCGGGGGGTATGGCGCTCCTCACGAAATGGGCTGTGGCATGATGGCCGACTTCGGGTGAACACGGTGTCACGCAGCGCCACCACGCCCCTCGACCGGCGCCACCCGGGCGCGTCCCGCGCCCCCGGCCGCCACATCGACCGCCGCCCATGACCCATCTCACCACGGCGGCCCGTCCACCGCAGGACCGTGACGGCCGTCGATGCTGTGAGCAAGCTCAAGGACGAACGGCCCTGCCCTGGTCGGGCCGGCTGCCGCAGAGTTGACCTGCGTTTCACGGAGGCGAAACGTGAGCCCGGCAGCATCCTCCTCGGGCAGACTCGATGAGGCGGCTGCCGATCGTCGCCAACGATCTCGTGCGGGGTGACCATGAGCGCCAACGGTCCGAACCAGACCATCGGATTCACCACCATCTCCCGGAACGTCGCGGCGCTGGCCGTCGGCGTCGTGCACACCCTCGAAGCCATGGCCGGCGACGGGCGGACGCGCACCGCCCGGGGCAACGCCTGGGAGGCCGTCTGCGCCGACCGGGCCCGGGCCGCGCAGCGCCGCGAACTGGACCGCCTGGTGGCCGAGCTGGCCGCGGCCCGCGCCGC
>NZ_MUYZ01000044.1:0-33560 GCF_003013775.1 Micromonospora sp. MH33 | reverse complement strand
CCGGCAACCAACCCAACAGCCACACCCGACCCGCTCGGGTCGTCAGCACAACCTACTGACCCTTCGAACTTAAGGACATGACCCATCGGCGGGAAGTGGCACGACCACGATTCCGCCCTCCGGCGTGAGCCGCCCTCTCGGCGGTGCCAGGAGACACGACGAACACCACCAGCGGACCCACGTCCACGGCTGGTGGTGCTTCGTCTCCCGTCCCTGCCACCCCCGAAAGAGGAGACAGTCATGTCCACCACCCCGCTCACCATCGACCCGCTCGGTCTCGCCGTCGGCCGTGACGCCCAGGTCCTGCACCGCGCCGCCTCGCCGGAGTTCTCCGGCTGGCTGGAGCACACCCGCCCCGCCGGCGGCTGCTCCCGCCCGATCCGTCTTACCGGCACGATCGCCGCCGTCGAGCGAGACACCGGCCGCATCACCGGTCGGCTGCATACCGACGAGCTGCCCGACCGGGCGCTCTACAAGGCGTGCGGCAACCGCCGCGAATCGGTGTGCCCGGACTGCGCCTGGGTCTACCAGGGCGACGCCTATCAGGTCGTCTGTCGCGGCCTGACCGGCGGCAAGGGCGTCCCCGACTCGGTCGGCCGGCACCCGGTCGTCTTCGCCACCTTCACCGCCCCGTCCTTCGGCCCGGTCCACCACCGGCATATCCCCCGCCACACCTGCCGCAACCGGCAGCGCTGCGACTGCCGCCCCGCCCCCTGCCGCGCCCGCAGCAACGCCGGCACCTGCCCACACGGGCAGCCGGCGGCGTGCTTCGCCCGCCACGACGGCGACGATCCGCGGCTCGGACGGCCGTTGTGCCTGGACTGCTACGACCACGCCCACCAGGTCGTGTGGAACTACTTCTCCGGCGAACTGTGGCGGCGCACCAAACAGGCCGCCGACCGCCGCCTCGCCGCCATCTCCCGCAAGCGCGGCATCCCCTCCGTCCAGGTCGTCACCGCCTCCGGCAAGGTCCGCTGGGTGCCGCCCGTGCGGGTGTCCCACGGCAAGGTCGCCGAAATGCAGCGCCGCGGAGCCGTGCACTTCCACGTCCTGCTGCGCCTCGACGGTGTAGCCCCGGACGACCCGGACGCGCTCGTGCCGCCGCCGGCCGGCATCACCGTCGACGACCTGGAAGACGCGATCCACGCCGCCGCCCGGCAGATCACCGTCACCACACCACCGCACCCCGACCAGCCCGAAGGCTGGTTGGTCGCCTGGGGCGAGCAGGTCGACGTGCGGCGTATCAACACCGCTGGCGGCGAGCTGACCGACGGCAAGGTTGCCGCCTATCTCGCCAAGTACGCCACCAAGGCCACCGAAGCCAGCGGCCACTCCTTCACCCGCCTCACCCCGGCCACCATCGACGACTACGCCGATCCCGAAGGCGACCACCTCGCCCGCCTCATCGACGCCTGCTGGCACCTCGGCCGCCCCACCCCCCCCGATATGACCGGCGGCGCCGCAACCGCCGACAACCGTCAAGGCAGCCTTGACACCAAACCGCGCCCCTACGCCGGGCTACGCCGCTGGGCGCACATGCTCGGCTTCGGCGGTCACTTCCTCACCAAAGCCCGCCGCTACTCCGTCACCTTCGCCCTGCTGCGCGACACCCGCGCCACCTACCGGCGCGAGGAGGACGACGAACCGGCCGACACGATCACCGTCGGCACCCTCACCTACATCGGAGCTGGATGGCTCTCCGAGGGTGACGCCCTGCTCGCCAACACCGCCGCAAGGCAGCGGCGCGAGAGCAGACGCATCGGCCGGGAAGAACTCGCCCATGAAGCCTGGCTCACCGGGGCCGCCGCATGACCCTCGACCTCCGCCCCCGCTGGTACTCGCCTGCCGAGGTCGCCGTGTTGCTCGGCTTCGGGATCTCCAAGGTCAAGATGAAGATCGCCACCGGCGAGCTGCGCTCCATCAAGGACGGCAAGTACCGCCGCATCCTCCCCGAATGGGTCGACGACTACATCCGCGAGCAGGTCGAACGCCAGGAGGCTGCCTGATGCCCGCACGTGCACGTGCCAATGGCGAAGGCTCGATCTTCCCGTACCGGAACGGCTTCGCCGCCTACGTCTGGGTCACCAAGCCCGACGGCCGGCGCACCCGCAAGTACGTCTACGGCAAAACCCGCGAGGCCGTCCACGACAAGTGGATCAAACTGCACCAGCAGGCGAAGCAGGGACCGGTGGCGACGAGCGTCCCGACGGTCGGTGGCTTCCTCAACTACTGGCTGGCCGAGATCATCCAGCCGAACCGGGCACCGTTGACCTACGCGACCTATGAGACGTTCGTCCGCCGCTACATCGCCCCCGGCCTCGGAGCCAAGCGGCTCGACCGGCTCCAATCCCGGGAGGTGCAGACCTGGATCAACCAGGTGGCCCGAAGCTGCCAGTGCCGCGCCCAGGGCAAGGATGCCGCCCGGCCGAAGCACAAGCGGCGCTGCTGTGCGGTCGGCCGCTGCTGCCAGGCCGTCCCGTCGACGCGCACGGTCAGCGACATCCGGGCCGCGCTGCGAGCCGCCCTCACCCACGCCCAGGCCGAAGACCTCATCACCAAGAACCCCCTTCTGGGAGTCGACGAAGTCGACCTTCATCGCGACGGACGGTCCAGCTCCGCCGCGAAGAAAGACGCCGCGGACTTCAGGATCTGGTTGGCCCGCCGCAGCTCACGATTCTCCCGTTCCAACGCGGCGAGGCGTTCCGCGTCGCTGCTGGTGATGCCCGGCCGGTCACCGGCGTCGGTCTCGGCCTTCTTCACCCACGTGCGCAACGCCTCCGGATGAACCCCGAGTTGGCCGGCGATCCGACGGATCGCACCCACCGCGCTGACTGGGTCCCGGCGGGCCTCGACCGCCAACCGGGTCGCACGCTCACGCAACTCATCGTTGTACTTCTTCGGTGCCGGCATCGCTGGTGTTCCTCCCAGGTTTCGATGTCTCCATCAAACCCGGTGCGGGACAGCTCGTACCACACCATCATCACGTTCGCCTTCCCGGCACAACGTCGGCGGCGGCGGCAACGGCACGCTCACCGCCCAGTGGAACTGGGTCATCACCTGGGTGTGACCCAGCGGCCCTCAACCGGGGGAGGCCGGGTACGGCTGGTCCCGTGCCTGGCCTCCCCGGGGTCTGTACCGTGGTGTGTGTGAGCGACCAGGGCCTGCAGGACACCGGTGTGGTGAAGACCTGGCGCCGCGAAGAGGGCTGGGGAACGGTCGCTCTCGATCACGTCGACATGACCGTCTGGGTGCACTACCGGCACATTGTCGCTGGGCCGACCGAGTACCGAAGCCTGGCGCCGGGTCAGCGGGTGCGGTGCCGCTACGAGATTCCAGGCCAGGACGGTTATCCCGCCCGGGCGATCGAGGTAACTGCCCTGTAACCGGAGCCGTCGCAGCCGCGTCCGGCCCGTGCTGCGGGCAGTTGGAGCGGCCGACCAGAACGTAGATCCATCCTGCGGTTGTTTTGGCCGGAGAGAGACGGCGGGCGGGCCGGTCAGCCGACGATGTCGCGGTCGTGGAGGTCGAGCGGTTCGAGGTCGTCGTCCTCATCGCCGTCGGTGTCGGGCGCGGCGGGGTCGTAGAGGTCGGGGTAGCGCAGGGCGTCGGGGCCTTCGTCCCAGTCGAGCCGGTCGGGCCATTCCCGGTGCTCGGCGATGGTGACGGCGCGGGTGGCGGCGCGTTCGTCGACGGAGACGCGTTCCATCGTCTCGTCGTAGATGAGGAAGTGGCCGCGGTAGTCGCGGGCGAGGTTGAGGTCGTCGTGTTCGTCGCCGAGTACGACGTTGACGACCTTGCCGGTGTAGCCGTCGTCGCCGAGTTCGACGCAGACCATGATCGGCGCTTCGTACCGTACCCACCTGCGCATGCGTCGTCCTTCATGTCGGCCCGGCCGGGTGTCGTGGTCAGCGTATCGACGGGTGTCCCGGCCGAGTGTGGTGGGCGGATCGTCTTCTGCCAGGGTGTCGTGGTGCGCCGGGAATGGGAACTCGATGACCTGATCGCGTCGTGGACGCTGGTCGACTCCGATCAGGACTTGCTGGCGCAGCTGCACGGCCAGGGCCGGTTGAGCTGCGCGTTGATGGTGAAGTTCTTCGAGATTGAGGGCCGGTTCCCGCGCCATGTCGGCGAGGTGCCCCCGGCCGCGGTGGATTATGTGGCCCGGCAGTTGGGCTGGGCCGCCGACGCACCGGTGGGGTTCGAGGTGACCGGTCGCAGCGCGGAGCGGTACCGGACGATGATCCGCGATGCGTTCGGGTTCCGGATGTTCACCCGCGGCGACGAGGACAAGATGGTCGCGTGGCTGGCCGAGCAGGTGTGGTGCCGGAATACGCCCGGTCGAGGTAGATCCGTTCGGCCGGCACCCCGAGGTCGAGCAAGATCTGCCGGTTCGCTTCCAGGTCCTGCTTGTCGGTGGAACAGCGGGCGTATCCGATCAGCACGGCGGTCACGGCCGGCAGCGTAACGGATAGCCCCCCATCACCGGACAGTTCACCGGACACCCTATCTGTGACAACCTCGTCGCTGGTAGACGCGTTTCGCGTCACGGCCGCCCGCGTGTCCGTTGAGGGTTCGGCTAACGGACACCCCGACGGCCAGCATCACTCAAGATCGAATATTTAGCGGGCTGGGACAGCGACCCAAGAGCGGGGCCTGGATGCATTTCAACGCCGTTCAGTGCACCCAACTGCTCCCCACGCGCTCCCCGATCCCGGCGGGCGGCTGCGGTGTCGCCCGGCGCCTTGGCGCCCGCTTCGGCACGTCTTCATGAAACAGCACCAAGGCTGACGTTTACTCAGCGTGACCGGTGCACTGAGACACCACGCACACGGTCGGCGGCATGAGAGTGAGATTGATCTCGGCTCGATTGATGTCGGCCGGAGTTGTCGTATCCGGGCTGCGTTGTTCGTAGCTCGTGTAGAGGCCGCCCACGAGGGCGCGGTCACGGCCAAAGGAGATGTCGACCGATGCAGCACCCACTGGCCAAGGTCCACCGCATGTTCGAGCTCGTCGAGCCGATCGCCACCGTCAGCTTCTCCGAGGTGCCGAACGAGGCGTTCCTGGTCTTGGGTATGCGCAACTACTGGGACGGGTACTTCGCGGGCCGGGCCGCGCCGCTGGGCCTGGCGCCGGCCGCGGTGGTGCACACGGTCGTCGGGACCGCGTCCCGGTGGCGCTGCCCGCCCCTCAGCGTGGCGGGCCGGCGCAGGTGACGGGCGCGCAGCTGATCCGGTGCGCGCTCCGGGTCGGCCAGAAGCTCGATCGCGGATATCGAAAATGACATTCATCCCGTTGTAGGCTTCGCTCGGACGTCTCTGGACGCCGCTGCCCACTCGTTCCCTCTTGAGGAGCCACTACCCATGTCACTCAGCACCGCCGAGCGCCCCGATGATGCCGGGGCAGTCCTTGCCGAGATCTGGTCGGAGCTGCTCGGAATCCCGGCTCACACGATCACGCCCGACGCGTCGTTTCTGCGTCTGGGTGGCGATTCGGTGCTCGCGGTGCGGATGGCCGCGCTCATCCGCAAACGACTCGGAGTGGTGCTGGCGCTGGCTGACGTCGGCGCAGAGTCCACGGTGGCGGAGCTGACCGAGTTGATCCGCCGACGATCCGCTGGAGGAACAGCGGCTCGAGCCCTCCCGGTCGAGCTGCGTCGCCGTCTCGACAAGACGGCGCCGTTTCCCCTGCTTCCCCTGCAACAGGGGTACTTCGTCGGCCAGCAGGGTGGATGGGAGTTGTCGTACGAGTCGGCGCACTTCTACAGCGACGTCGCCCTGCTCGACATGGACAGCGAGGAGGCCCCCGAGGCTCTGGCCGACGCGCTGCGCCGGCTCGCCGAGCATCAGCCGATGCTGCGGGCCCGGGTCACCTCCGACGGAATGCAGCACATTCTGCCGCTCGACGCGCCCGCGGCCGTCCCGGAGCCGCAGGTGTACGACCTGCGTACGGCGTCCGCAGAGGAGACGGCCGAGAGCCTGGCGCGGCTACGCGCGGAGATGATCGCCAACGGGCCCGACCCGGCTCGTGGTCCCGGGCTCGACATCCGCCTGACGCTGTTGCCCGACGGCCGGGGCAGGCTCCACACGAACATGAGCCTGTTACTGTTCGACGGGTGGTCGGCCACGCTGCTGAACCGGGAACTGCTCGAGCTGAGCGCTGACTGGAACGCCATGCCCGCCCCGTTGGACATGGGCTTCGACGACTACGTCTCGTCGGTGCATGCTCTGCCGCAGACCGATGCCTGGACCAGCGACCGGGACTGGTGGTGGTCCCGGCTCGACGACATGCCGCTGCCTCCGGCACTGCCCTTGACGACCGATCCGCGTGAGGTCCGGGCGACGACGATGGTCAACCGGGAGCAGTACCTGTCTCCCGGCCGTTGGGTCGCGCTGCGCGACCGCTGCGCCGCCCATGACGTCACACCGTCGACAGCGATGTTCACCGTGTTCGCGATCACCATCGCGCGGTGGGCCGGCCATCACCGGCTCCTGCTGAACTCGCTGCAGCTCAACCGGCTGCCGTTGCACCCCGA
Source organism: Micromonospora sp. MH33 (assembly GCF_003013775.1). Classification (NCBI taxonomy): domain Bacteria; kingdom Bacillati; phylum Actinomycetota; class Actinomycetes; order Micromonosporales; family Micromonosporaceae; genus Micromonospora; species Micromonospora sp. MH33. The sequence goes on along the minus strand of NZ_MUYZ01000044.1, from coordinate 27,028 downwards.
CGTGCACCGGGTCTTCGGTGCTTTCGCGTCCACCATGCTGTTGCCCACCGAGCTGACTCCGGGCTCGACGTTCGCGCAGCTGGTGACACAGGCGCAACGCCGGTTCACCGAGCACGCCGGTCATGCGCTGGTGACCGGCGTCGAGGTGTCCCGTGAGCTGGGGCGGCGCCGGGGAACCCATCGGCCGGTCGCGCCCGTGGTCTTCCAGAGCACCCTGGGCATGGACGCCGCCATGGGCGCCCAGCAACCCGACTTCGCCGGGCCGTTGGGTCAGCTCGACATGGACGACTTCTTCCATCAGCTCCGTACCCCGCAGGTGGCGCTGGAGGCCCGGTTCTATGAGCTGCGCGGCTCCTTGGCCATCGCTTTCTCGCTGGTGGAGGAACTGTTCGACATCGAGCAGGTTGATGCCGCGTACGCCGATCTGGTCGCTCTGGTGGGCAGTCTCGCCGACGGTGACGGCTGGGACCGGCCGGTCGATCTGCCAGGTGAACCCAACGAGGCCCGGACCGGCTTGCGGCTGGGACGCTACGACGACGACCGGGCCGACGCCGACGGCGGTCCGCCCGCCACCGAACTGGAACTGACGATCGCCTCCGTATGGGAGGAGGTGCTGGAGGCGCCGGTGCTGGATCGCGGCGCCAACTTCTTCGATCTCGGGGGCGACTCGCTGCTCGCCGTGCGGGCGCTGGCGCGGCTGGCCAAGGAGGCCGGGATCACCGTGCCGGTCCGAGAGTTCCTGGCCGACCCGACGGTGGCGGGTTTGGCTGCCGCAAGTCGCACGGACGTCGCACGATGACAAGACTTGTCGGGGTTCTCGGCGGCGCCGGGGCGGTGGGCCGTACCGCCGTCGAGCGACTGCGTGGTTTCGGGCTGCCCGTACGGGTGGGCGGGCGTGATCTGGCGCGCGCCGGCGAGGTCGCGCGAGCGCACGCAGCGGACGCGGTGATGGTCGACCTGTTCGACGACGCGTCGCTCGCCGCGTTCTGTGCGGGTTGTTCGGTGGTACTCAACTGTGCCGGGCCGTCGTATCAGGTGCTCGATCGAGTGGCCCGGGCCGCCTTGGAGGCGGGCGCGGGCTATGTGGACGCGGCCGGTGATCTGGTCGCGGCCGACGCCCTCGCCCAGAACCCTCCGGCGGCTCTGGCGCGGCATCCGGCCGTCTTCTCCGCCGGACTGATGCCCGGCCTTTCCGGGTTGCTGCCGCGGCTGCTGCTCGACGGCGGCCCGGTGGCCCGCCTGGACGTGTACGTCGGCGGGTCGGTCGAGATCAGCGCGGCCTCCGCGGTGGACGCGCTGCTGACCCGGGGCCCGAAGTTCGGGCACGCGCTGGCGATGTGGCGGGACGGACGGGTCGCGCCGCACAGTCTGGCGCCGCTGCGCTCGATCACACTGCCCGGTTTCCGGGGCCGGGTGCACGCCGTGCCGTTCCTGTCCACCGAAATGATCGGGCTGGCGTCGGCGGCCGGGCTCACGGAGTTGCGAAACTACACGGTGTATGCGACGGACAACCTGCCGCAGGCGTTCGCGACGGCGTGGGCCGACGAGGGGCAGCCACCGGAGGCTCACGCCGATGCGATCGTGGACGCGGCACAGCGGGATGTCGCAGCACACGGACGGCACTATGCGGTGCTGGCGTATGCGCGCCCGCGTGTGGGTTCGGGGCTGATGCCGCGGCGGGTGCTGCTGCGGACTCCGGATTCGTATCCGCTCAGCGGCGTGGTGTCCGCCGTCGCCGCCCGTCAGGTGGCGCTGGGCTCGGTCATTCCAGGCGCCCACTTCGCCTCGGAGGTGCTGGACCCCGAGGCGGTGGCGAAGGAGCTGGCAGCGGACCCGCTGGTCAGTGAGCTTGCCCTGCCGTCACGCTGAGAGGTTCTCAGCAGGTGGCGGCGAGGAGCTGGACGCCGACCGGGTGCAGTGGATGGTCTGGGCCAGGAACCGAGATGATCGACCGGAAACCGGCGGCGTCCAGCTCGCTGCGCCACTGCGTCTCGTCGAGGAAGATCTTGCCGGTGCCGGCCCTCAGGTCGCGGTCGCCCGGCCGTTCACCACCTGGCCGGGCTGACATCAGGAACTGCATGGATGTCAGGATCTGGTGCATCTCCCGGGTGGTCTCCACGAACAGCAGCACGCCGTCGCGGCGCAGCAGGCGCCGGATGCCGCGCAGGGTGGCACCGATGTCGACGGCGTTGTGCAGCACGTTGGCACCGATGACGAGGTCCAGGGTGCCCTCGTCGACGCCCTGCGAGAGGGGGTCCGCGTTGATGTCGAAGCGCCCGTACCGTAGGCCGGCGTGGTCGGCGAACCGCAGCCGGGCATCGGTGAGGAAGAACGCCGACACGTCGGTGAACAGGTAGTCGATCGGGGTGCCGCGCAGCGCGTCCAGAACGTCCGCGGTGGTGCCGCCCACGCCTGCACCGACTTCGAGGACCCGCAGGGGCCGGTCCGTGGGCCGCCACTGCGCGATCCAGCGGACCGTTTCAGCGGCGGCCGCGTTGACGTAGCGGTTGACGGCGTTGTCCCGGTAGGCGCCCTCGGCGGTGCCGGTGTCCCCGTCGGCGAACAGCAGCGCCTGCAGACTGACCTCGTCGCGCAGCAGTGCGGGAAGGTATTGCACCGCGGTCTGGAAGAACCGGCTGAGTCCGGGCGGGTAGTGCAGACCCCGGCGAGCCCGGTCGATGCCGTCGATGGCGTCGCGCAGGGCGGCCCGTCCCGGTGCGCGCAGATCGTGGTAGCGGTGCCCGTCGGTGGCCAGCATGTCGGCGTCGACGAGGACGGCGAGCCATCGGCGCATGATCCAGCGGTGTCGCGGGGCGATGGCCAGCGCGGCTGCGATCTTCTCCTCGTCGTCGCCGGGCGCCTGCGCGCAGAGGCCGGGACCGGCGAGGGTGTCGGCCATGGCGAGGCGGGCGACGTGGTCGAGGTCCTGGAGGAAGACCGGCAGTCTCTCGGCGTCGTGTGCGTCGATCGCCCGTGCGGCCGCCGCCGCGATCCGCTCGGCGGGGACGCCGTGCTCGACGCTGATCCGCACTCCCCGGGCGTCGGCGCCCGCCCGGCGCAGGGCCGCACGGGCGACCTCGCCGACGCGGCGGTGCACGAAGGCGGTAAACGGCTCGTGGGCGCGGCCGGGCGCTGCGGTGACCGGCGTGAAGGCGGCGGCGGCAGGGGCGACCAGGGTCAGTGCAGTGGGGTCTACCGGGTCCAGCACCACTGCGGCGTCGTTTCCGGCGATGGCGGTACGCAATTCGCAGGCGGTCACGGCGTCCGCGGTGTCCACCAGCAGCCGGTTGGGAATGCCGACGATGTGGACCGGCTTTTCCTCGGCGATGAGGGCCAGCGCGTCGCCGAGTCCGGTCCAATCCCGGGCGGCCGGCTGGATCGCAGCCTCACCAGGGTCCGCCCGCAGTACCGTGTCGAAGCGGTAGCGGGTCAGTTCGGAGTCGGCGTTCATGGTCTTCGGGTAGGTGGCGATGTGGACCGCGCGGCCGCTGGCGACGGCTGCGGCGGCGAGCACAGCGGGATCGAAGTTGAGTTCGGCGTCGCGCTCGGCGCGGCCGCGGGCACGCTCGTCGATCACCGGGCCGGCGGCCGACGGGTCGGCGGTGCGCTCGAGCCAGCGACAGTAGGCCTCCAGGAGACCGGCATGGCGGTTGTCGCCCACGATCACCGCGCCGCCGGGCGCGACGATCCGGATCGCGTCCTGCACCACACGGGTCAGATAGGCGACGTCAGGGAAGCATTGCGTGACCGAGTTGATGAGCACGCAGTCGGGTCCGTCGGCGGGGAAACCGGCCTGATCCAGAGCCTGCCGTACCGCATCCGAATCGACCTCGTGTGCTGCCGCGCGGACGAAGACCTGACCTGGCCGGGCATGCTGCTGGTGCCGTCGCACCATGTCCTCGGCGACGTCGGTGCCGACGTAGCCGGCCAGATGTTGCTGCAGCCGGTCGGCGAGCAGCCCGGTGCCGCAGCCCAGTTCCAGTACGTGCCGTGGTCGTGCGCCGAGAACCAGTTCGACGGTGCGGTCGACCCACTCGCTCATGTGCGCGGCCGGCAGAGGTTCTCCGGTGTCGGAGGCCCGCCAGCCGGCCAGGGCGTCGTCGGCCGCGGCGCCCGCGGCGTAGGTGAAGTCGTACACCTCGGTCCAGTGCTCGAGGTATTCGCGTACCAGGGCTCCGGGTTCCGGCCGGACGGCGGTGGCTTCGGATCGTACGCGGATGCGCAGGCCGGTGTCGTCATGGACGGCGGCGGCGATCCACGGGTGGGTGTTCAGCCGGTGCAGGGCATCGGTGATCTCCGGGGACACGGTGTAACTCCGTTCGACGTTCATGACAGGTGCCGGATGAGGGCGGCGTTGATCAGCCGTGCGACAGTGGTGATAGCCGGGTCCCGCATCAAGGAGTAGTGGTCGGCGTCGATGCCGATCACCTGCGGTGGTACGGCCAGGTGGGTGGACCAGCCCAGGTCGGTCAGGCCGTTGGGGGTGTCGTCGACGCCCATCCCGATCCCGGAGTTGCGGGTGGCCCGGCGGTCGGCCCGTACCAGCAGCGTGTGGGTCCGCTCGTCGGCATGGAGGCCGGGCTGGTGCAGGGCCAGGCCACGCAGGTGACGGTCGAACACGGCGACCCGGGCCTGCGGACTCTCGCGGGTGCCGAGCAGGCGGTGGCGCCGGAGCCGCTCGGTGGCCTGGGCCCAGCGGTGCTCGGCCGGCTGGGCGAGGAACGCGTTCCTCGCCTCCGGTGTGCCGACGCCGAGGTCGACGCCGAGGTAGGCCTCCAGTGCTGCCAGGTGCCGGGTCAGCACGTGTGCCGTGGCGGTATCCGGGTCGCCGGGCACCGCCGTGATGTAGGACGGATCGTTGGAGTCCAGCATCACCAGCAGGGCGACGTGCTGGACCTGCTCGTGCAGGGCGCGGGCCATCTCGTGGCCCAGGCTGCCGCCCATCGACCAGCCGCCGAGCAAGTAAGGGCCGTCCGGCTGAACCGAGCGGAGCACGTCGACGTAGAGCCGTGCCAGCCGGGGCAGTTCGGTGGGCGCTTGCCCGCCGGCCAGCCCGGGGTCGGTCAGGCCGACGACGGCGACGCGCTCGTCGAGGCGTTGCGCGAGGTCGGCGTAGCAGGTCACGTCTCCACCCGAAGGATGGACGAGAAAGAGCGTCGGTCCGGAGCCGGTGGCGGCGCGCAGCGTGATCGCCACGTCGTCCACCGGCAGCGGCACCACGGCGGCGGGCTCGGGATGCCAGGCCGCCGGATCGGTCAGGCTCCGCAGCCTGGTGAGGTAGAGCTCGAACATCCGCTCGACGTCGGCGGTGGGCAGCACCGGTTCCAGCGCGTCCCACTGCACCAGCAGTTCACCGTGATGTTCGAGCACCTGATGGTCCAGGACGGTCTGCGGCGTCTGGCTCAGGGCGGATACCTGCCGCCCGGCCCACTCCAGGTCGCGCTCACCGCCGATCACGTCGTCGAGCCCGAGCGCGCTGGTGAAGACCACCGGGACGGACGCGACGGTTCCGGTCCGCGCGGCTTTCTCCGCCAACAGGTCGAGGGCGGAGAAGTCCCCATGGTCGAGATCGGTGAAGAGCCGCCGATGGGTCTTGGCGGCGTGCTCGGCGAATCCGCCTGCGGCACGGAGGTCCACCTCGTGCAGCAGCAGCGACGTGAAGTCGCCGACGACGCTGTCGATGGCGGGGTGGATCGCGGGACGGTCGAACAGTGTCACCGTGACGGCGAAATGGTCTTCGGCGCTCCACTGGGCGAGTAGTTCGCTGTACGCGGCGAGCAGGGCCGCCGTCGGGGTGACGCCGTTGTCGGCGGCGTTGCGCCGGAAGGCGGCCCACTGCTGGGCGTCGAGCCGGCCCGTGTGGCGCTCGAACCGGCCGCCGGTGTCGGCGCCGGAGACCGGCAGAGCTGGCGCGCCTGGCAGGTCGGGCAGCCGGTCACGCCAGTAGCCCGCGGCGCGGGTCCATTCCGGTGTGTCGCGCCGTGCCGTCATGGCCTGCACGCAGCCGGCGAAGGTGATCGGCACCTCGGGCAGTTCCCGGTCGGGGTTGCGGTAGTAGTGGCGCAGGTCGCGGTCGAGGATCCAGTAGCTGCCGGCGTCGCAGACGAGCACGTCGATGCCGAGGAACAGCCGTACGCGGCCGCCGGGCAGCCGGGCCGCGCGGATCTGGACCAGCGGCCATCGGTCGGACGGGCCGGGCCGGCGGAAGACCTGTTCGCGTAGCACGGCGAGCCGTTCGGTGCGTTTCTGCTCGTCGGCCTGGGTCAGATCGACCGGACGGATGCGGTAGTGGGGCACGTGTGGCAGTTGCCGCATGCGGCCCTGGCTGGTCGTCACGGTGCGCAGCATCGGATGCCGGGCGATCACCCGGTTCCAAGCCTGTTCGTAGCGGTCCAGGTCGAGGTCGGGGCAGTCGTACTCCAGCGCGAAATGGCAGGCGGTGTCGCCGAAGCGGTAGCCGCCGGTGCGGCCGGTCCAGTACGCGTGCTGCACGCGGGTCATGGCGAAGGTGCCGTCGTCGTCGGGCCCGCCGGTCACGGCCACCGTCGGCGGCGGGTCGGCGGCAGGCTGCTCGGCGGCGTCGGCGATGGTCGCGGCCAGTCCGGCGACGGTGGGCCGGGCGAGCAGGTCGCGCAGGCTCAGGCGTACGCCGTACCGCTCCCCCAGGTCGGCGAGCATGCGGGTGGCCAGCAGTGAGTGCCCGCCCAGCGCGAAGAAGTCGGTGTCGGCGTCGTTCACCGGTGTGGAGAACAGATCGGACCAGGTGGCAGCGACCACCGCTTCGGTGCCGGTCAGATCGTTGGGGGTGTCGGCCTGGCGGCGCACCACCGGACGGTCGGCGTCGCGTACCCGGGTCCGCAGGTCGGTGGTGGACACGGCGACGACCGGTGGGGCGGTGCCGGCCGCGCACGCGCCGAGGATGGCGTCCAGCGCCTGCATGCCGGTGGCGGCGTCCAGCGCGAACGTGAGGTTGACCTCGCGCTCGCTACCGAGGGGTCCGACCTTCCAGGCGTCCCAGACGACGCTGATCCAGCGTGTGCCGTCGGCCGGCGCCTGCTCGGCGACGGCGTTGAGGAAGCCGTTCGACGCGCTGTAGGGGCCGGTGCCGATACCGCCGACGAGCGTGCCCGCGGAGGACATGAGCACGACACGGGCGGGTCGCCGCGCCGGCGGCAGCGCCTCGATGGCAGCCCGCAGTGCCAGCGCTCCGCCGGCTTTTGCCCGCAGGTGACCGTCCACGTGCTCGGGGCCGATGCGCCGCATCGGCGGCAGGTCCTCGGTCGCCACCACACCGGCCGCGTGCACCACCAGGTCGACGGTAGATCCGGCGCTCAGCTCGGCGAGCAGCGCGCTGGTGCCGACGGGGTCGGCGGCGTCGAGCACCCGCACGGACACGTCATGGCCCTGCTCGACGAGCTGATGTACGCCGGCGGTGCGGACGCCGGAGCGGGAGGTGAGCACCACCCGCACCCCCTGCCGGGCAAGGTGGGCCGCCATGGTGAGGCCAACGTCGCCCAGACCTCCGATGATCAGTGCGGTGCCGCCGTGCGGCACCGCCGGCACGTCCGGTACGGCCGGCCAGGGTTTTAGTGTGCTGACCCATCGCTGGGATCCGCGTACGGCGACCTCGGTGACCGTGTGCTCGCGGCGCAGGTCGGCCAGTTCGTCGAGCACGGCGGGCGCGTGGGCACGCAGATCGGTGACGTCGATCGTCCGCCACGACAGTCCCGGAGTTTCCTGGGCCATCACCCTGGGCAGTGCTCGCACCGCCGTGGCGCCCGGGGCCGGTATGTCACCGCTCTCGACGCGGCAGCCGTTCACCGTGATCTGCAACAGCAGGGCCGGCGGCGGATCGAGCGCGGCGACGCGGCCATGCCGGAGGATCTCTGCCGCCGTCTGCTCCGGCGTCTGATGGGCGCCGGCCACGATGATCACGCCGTCGACGGCTTGGCCGGTCTGTTCCAGGCCGACGGGTTCGGCGCCGCGAGCGCGCAGGGCAGCACCGATGAGGTCTTCGTCGTCTCCGGCGACCAGCCACCGGCCACCGATACGGGTCGCGGCCGGCAACGGCGGTTCCTGCCGCCAGAGCGGGATCTGGAGCAGCTCGGTGGTCTGCGGCAGTGTCTGCGAGGGTTCGGGATCGATCCACAGACGACGGCGCTGGAAGGCGTACCCGGGTGCGATGACCCGGCGTCGTCCCGGGCGGTGCATGGCGCTGAAGTCGACCGGCACGCCGTGGCTCCACAGTTCACCGGCAGCCAGCCGGGTGGCCACGAGATCCGACAGCTCACCGTCGGACGGGTAGGTGGTGACGGTGGCGCGCAGGTGCGCGAATCCGTGGTTTCGGGCGGCCGCGGCGAGGGCTGCGCCCGGACCGACCTGAACCACGACCGTCGGCGTGGGATCGGCTGTCGCGGTCGTAAGCGCTGCCGAGAAGCGCACCGGATCGCGCAGCTGACGCACCCAGTGCTGGGGATCGGTGAACTCGTCGCCGACAATCGCGCCGGTCAGCGAGCTGACCGTGGCCATGCCGGGCCGGCCGGCACGCACTGATCGTGCAGCCGCTCGCATGTCGGGCAGCGCGGGATCGATCAACCTGGAGTGAGCGGCCGAGCTGAGCCGCAGCCGGGCGGATTCGGTGCCCTCATGCCTCAGTGCCGCGGCGAGGGCGTCCACGGCGCCGGACGGGCCGGAGACCACACAGGATCGTGGAGCGTTCACCGCCGCCAGGTCGATGAGGGAATGCTCGCGCAGCAGGGGGGTCATCTCGGTCTCGGGCAATGGCACAGACAGCATCGCCCCGCCGCCCGCCGCCCCGGCCAGTACCCGGGATCGGGCAGCGACCAGCGTCACCGCGTCCGGCAGCGTCAGCGCTCCCGAGAGCACGGCAGCGGCGTACTCACCGAGGCTGTGGCCCAGCAGCACGTCCGGGGTGATGCCCCAGGAACCGAGCAGCCGGGCGGTGGCCACCGAGACGGTGAACAGGGCCGGCAGGCCCACGAGAGCCGACTCGGCCAAGGTGCTGTCACCACCGGTGATCAGCGTGGTGACGTCGATGTCGAGGTGGTCGCGGAACAGTTTCGCGCACTCGTCCACGGTGGCGGCGAACACCGGTTCGTCGGCGTGCAGTCCCGCGGCCATACCCGCGTACTGGCTACCGCCGCCGGGAAAGAGGAACGCCAGGCGGGGCACGCCTTCGGCGCGGACCACGGAGGTGCGCCGGGCGGCGACGCCCGGGCCGGTGAGCACGGCTTGGCGGTACGGAAAGTGCTCGCGGCCGAGCTGGAGCGTGTGGGCGACATCGGGCAGGTCGGCCGAGGGCAGGTCGCGGGCGGCCGCGTCGAGGGCGGGCCGGTCGTGTGCCGAGTACAGCAGGATCTGGGGACGGTCGTCGGCCGGGGACGCCGCGCGCTCGGGCGCCGGGCCGAGCACGACGTGGGCGTTGGTGCCGCCGATGCCGAAGGAGCTGACACCGGCGTACGGCGGGGTGTCCCACGCACGGGTCCGGGTCACCACCGCGAACGGTGAGCCGTCGAGTCCGAGCTGTTCGTTGATCGGCTCGGCGTGCAGGGAGGCCGGCAGCGTCCGGTGGTGCAGCGCGAGCACGGTCTTGATGAACGAGGCGATGCCAGCGGCCGAGTTGGCGTGACCGATGTTGCTCTTCACCGAGCCGAGTCCGCACCAGGCCGCGGTCGGTGCACCGTCGCGTCCGAAGGCTCTGCGCAGGGCCGCGACCTCGATGGGATCGCCGAGCCGGGTGCCGGTGCCGTGCCCCTCGACGTAGCCGACGTCCGCCGGATCGACGTCGGCGACCGCGAGTGCCTCCGCGATCACGCGTGCCTGTCCCCGCAGCGAGGGTGCGGTGAAGCCGACCTTGGCGGCGCCGTCGTTGTTGACCGCGCTGCCGTGCAGGACGGCCAGGACCGGGTCGCCGTCGGCGAGGGCGTCGTCGAGCCGGCGGAGCACCACCGCGCCGACGCCCTGGGTGTAGACGATGCCGGTGCCCTCGGCGGAGAAGGGCCGGACCCGGCCGTCCACGGAGAAGATGCCTTCCGGCACGTACCGGTAGCCGTGTCCCTGCGGGACGATCAGCGACACTCCGCCGGCAACAGCCATGTCGCACTCCCCGGCCAGCAGTGACTGGGCGGCGACGTGGACGGCCACCAGCGAGGTGGAACAGGTGGTGGTGATGTTCATCGCCGGGCCGGTCAGCCCCAGCCGGTACGCGGTCTGCAGGGGCAGGTAGTCGGCCTGGGTCGCGATCGCGGTCTGCAGGCTGCCCAGCGGATCGGGGCCGCCGCCGGTGGGATCCCATCGGCCGGCCAGGTTGGCGGTCAGGTACGCGCTCTGCGCCGCTCCGGCGAAGACACCGACCGCCTCGACGCCGGTGCCGCCGCCGTGGCCGCTGCGTTCCAGAGCCTGCCAGGCGACCTCGAGGAAGAGCCGGTGCTGTGGGTCGGTGAGAGCGGCCTCGGCGTCGGTGAGTCCGAACGGCGCCGGGTCGAACACATCCTGGCCGTCGATGAGGCCACCGACCGGGACGTAGTCCGGACGCCGCCGTAGAGCCGCCGGTACCGGCCGAGCGGCGAGCTCGTCGTCGGTGAACCGGGTGAGTCCTTCCCTGCCGTCGTGCAGCAGTTCCCAGAAACGGTCGGTGTCCGGTGCTCCCGGGAAGCGTCCGGCGACCGCGGTCACCGCGATGGCCGGGTTCTGCTGGGCGGGCGACGTCATCGCACTCCTCGATGGTGGGCCGGAACGGCTCACCCGTTATACATGAGGATGGCAATCATTTCCATAAACTTCAACCACGTTCGACGCGCTACTGGAAGTCGTTGTCGTTTTCATGTTGTACTACGGGTTCCGAGCCCCGGGAAGGGAGACGCATGACGGCGTCGCGTACATCGCCGATCGATGGCCAGAACGAGGTGACCGCATGTTTGGCGGAGATCCTCGACCTCGATCCGGAGGACATCGATCCGGACCGTAAGCTGACCGAGCTGGGCCTGGACTCCTTCGCCGCCGTGCGGCTGCGCCGCAGACTGCTCGACGACCTCGGCGTCGACCTGCCGTTGACCGCCTTCCTCAACGGCGCCACACCCGGCACCGTCGCGGCGGCCGTGACGGCCGACGCCGCCGGCGGAACCGAACCGTTTCCGCTGACCCCGATACAGACCGCCTACCTGCTCGGCCGCGACCCGTCGCTACCGCTCGGCGGGGTAGCCACCCACTTCTACTTCGAATACGACCGGCGGCCCGGCGCCGCGCCGGAGGCCGACCTCGATGCCCTGGAGCAAGCCTGGAACCGCCTGGTCGATCACCATCCGATGCTGCGCCTGGTTATCGACGACGAGGCCCGCCAGCAGGTGCTGCCCGAGGTTCCCCTCTATCGGATCCCGATAACCGATCTGCGCAACGCCGCACTCGCCGACGCGGAGCGAGAGGCCGAAGGCATGCGTGCCGCCCTGTCGCATCGGCCCCCAGCGGTGGACCGGTGGCCGCTGTTCGACATCCGGGCCGCGCTGCTCCCCGACGGCCGCACCCGGCTGTTCGTCGGCATGGACATCATCGCCCTCGACATGGCCGGTTGGATGCAACTCATGCGCGAGTGGGGCCGGATCACCGCAGACCCCGGCCTGATCCTGCCCGCGCCCGCCACCACCTTCGCGGCGGCGCTCGCCCGGCGCGCCCAGGATCCGGCCGAAGCAGCCCGTCGGGCCCGTGGCCGCGAGTACTGGCAGGTACGGGCCGCCGCCCTTCCGCCCGGCCCAGCTCTGCCCTGGCGCGCCAGTGCTCAAGAGCTCGGCACGCCGCGCTTCACCCGGCACGCCGCCGAACTGACCGCCACTGAATGGTCGAAACTACGCAGCCGGGCGAGCACCCACGGCGTCTCCGCCACCGCGGTGCTGCTGGCCGCCCTCGCGACGGTCCTCGGCCGTTGGGGCGCCACCGGCCCGTTCTGCCTGAACACCACCCTGTTCGATCGGCCGGACGACGAGGACCTGCAGTCGGTGGTCGGCGACTTCACCACTACCGTGCTCACCGAATGCGCACCGCCGGACCTGTCCGGCGACGGCGGTTTCGCCCGGTACGCCGCCACGATCAACCACCGCTTCTGGACCGACCTCGACCACCGCTCGATCTCCGCGGTTGAGGTGCTGCGCGGGCGCGGCGACGGCGGGCTCACCCCCGCGTATCCGGTGGTGTTCACCAGCGGGGTCGGGCTGTCGGCCACCGAGGACTCCCCGACGGCCTGGCTCGGCGACGAGGTGTTCGGTGTCTCACAGACCCCGCAGATCCTCATCGACCACATCGTGTGGGAGGACGGTGGCCGCCTGCGCGTCGCCTGGGACGTCGTCGACGGCTGCCTGCCCGACGGTTTCGCGCCCGGCATCCGCGACGCCCACCTGTGGTTGCTGCGCCGCCTGGCCGGTGAGGAGCGGGCCTGGACGGATCCGGCGTTCGGGTGGGACCCGTCGTTCCGCCCGGACGAGCCACTGGACGTCAGCCCGTTCGGCGACTGCGGCCCGCTGATCGACGACCCGCTGCGGGCGGCGGCGCACCGGGCACCGCACGACGTCGCACTCCTGCACGGCGATGCCGCCGTCAGTCACGGCGAACTCGCCGAACGCGTACGGGCCACCGCCTCCGTCCTCGCCGGCCACGGCTTGGGTCCGGGTGACATGGTCGCGGTGGCCGCGCCGAAGGGCATCGCGCAGATCGTCGCCACGCTCGGTGTCACCGCGTCCGGTGCCGGCTACGTCCCCGTGGAGCCGTCGTGGCCCGCGGCACGGATCGCTTCCGTGTGCGCCCAGGCCGGGATCCGGCATGCGCTGGTCACCGGCATGGCACCCGCCTCGTGGCCGGACACGGTGGAGGTCCACCCCCTCGGCGACGACGGCGTACCCGCGGGCGGCGGCGACGCCGAGCCCCGCACACCACAGGCCGGCGACCTGGCGTACGCCATCTTCACCTCCGGCTCCACCGGACGGCCCAAGGGTGTCGCGGTCGAACATCGTCAGGTTCGCACGACGCTCGACGACATGGCTGACCGTTTCCTGCTCGACAGCCGCGACCGGGTGCTGGCGCTGTCGGCGCTGTCGTTCGACCTGTCGGTGTATGACGTGTTCGGCGTGCTCGGAGCCGGTGGTGCGATGGTCCTGCCGGATGCCGACCGGCAACGTGATCCCGGCTACTGGCTGGAGTTGATGCGTCGCCACCGGGTGTCGGTGTGGAACACCGCACCGGCCCTGCTGGAGATGCTCGTCGAATACGCCGAGATCGAGCCCGCTGCGGCCACCTCGGCGCTGTCGACGTTGCGCCTGGTGCTGCTCTCCGGTGACTGGATCCCGGTGACCCTGCCCGACCGGGTCCGCAGCCTCGCCCCGCACGCGCGGATCATCAGCCTGGGCGGTGCCACCGAGGCGTCCATCTGGTCGATCTGCCACCCGATCGACGTGGTCGACCCGGCCTGGCCGAGCATTCCCTACGGACGGGCGCTGCGCGGTCAGTCGTTCCACATCCTCGACAGCGAAGGCCGGCCGTGTCCGGTGGGTGAGACGGGTGAGCTGTTCATCGGCGGCGACGGTGTGGCCGCCGGTTACCTCGGTGATCCGGAGCAGACGGCACAACGCTTCACCACCCACCCGGTGCTGCGCCGCCGGACGTACCGCACCGGTGACCTGGGGCGCTGGCGCTACGACGGGACCATCGAGTTCCTCGGCCGCGTCGACCGGCAGGTGAAGATCCGCGGACACCGCATCGAACTGGGCGAGATCGAAGCCGTGCTCAGCCGTGCACCCGGGGTCCGGCGGTGTGTCGCTCGGTCCGTGCCCGGGCCCGACGGCGGCGCCCGGCTGGTCGCCTACGTTGCCACCGGCGACGGGGAGACACCGGTCGCCGATCAGGAATTGATCACTCGCCTACGCGAATACCTGCCCGAATACATGATCCCCAGCCGCTTTGTGCACCTGGCGGCACTGCCCGTCACCGCCAACGGCAAGGTGGACCACGATCGCCTGGACAACCCGTTCCGTCCCCATGCGAGCGCTCCGGAGAAAGCCGCAGAACCACCCGTCACGGTGCAGCAGGCGCCGCCGGAGGCGCCCACAGCACCGCCGGCGACCGGGGAGGACCTGACCGCACTTCTCGTCGACGCCGCCCGGTCGGGGCTCGACGTCCGCGTCAAGGTCGGCGCGGGCCGGCTGGACGTCGTCTCCGCCCTGCGTACGGCCACCGAACTCGCCGGTGCGGCCCGTGCGCTGGGGGGCTCTTACCGGGTCGTACCCAAACTCGACGGCGAAGCCGTCCTGGGACTGCAGATCACCGCCGACGCCGTCCCGGCACCGACGGTCACCGACCAATCGGTGGCTGCCACCACCGCTACCACGACACCCGATCCGGCCACCGAACAACTGATCGCTGCCGTGTTCGCCGAACTCCTCGACACCCCGATCGACGTGACCAAACCGTTCTTCGACCTGGGGGCGACCTCGCTCACGCTCATCCGGGCCCACCGACGGCTCACTCAACGTCTCGGCGTATCCCTGGCCATGGTCGACATGTTCACCAGGCCGACCGTCCGCGACCTCGCCCGGCTGATCGCCGATCACCGCCACCCGGCCGCCCCGAGCCGGGAGAAGCCGATTGCCGTCGCTCCCGGGCACGACCGCGCCGCCGGCCGGCGCGCCGCCCGCGCGCTGGCGGCGCGCACCACGCTCTGACCACACCGAACGAACCCCGCAAAAGAAGGCAACCATGAGAACCCGCATCATCCTGGCCCTTGCTGCCCTGGTCGGCACCGCGTCGCTGGCCGCCTGCGGCGGCGACGAGCAGACCGCCGCGACAACGAGCGACACCCTGCGATACGTGTCGGTCGGATCGCCGGCCACCGCGAGCAACGACCCGCACGGCGGACTCGGCAACGAATCCGACGCGGTGCGATTTGCGCTGATGTACGACGTCCTCACCGGCCAGGGACCCGACGGACGTACCCGGCCGCGACTGGCCGAGTCGTGGAAGCCGGACCCGACGATGACCAAGTGGCAGTTCACGCTGCGCCGCAACGCTACCTTCTCCGACGGCAAGCCCGTACGCGCGACCGACGTGCTCTACTCACTGCGCCGCATCGAACGCAAGGCCGCGGAGAACTACGGCCGGCTTGCCGCCTTCGACCTCGCCGCCTCCCGGGTCGTCGACGAGCACACCGTGGAGATCGTCAGCCGCCAGCCGTTCGCCGAGGTTCCGCGGGCACTGGAGTCGATGACCTTCATCGTTCCCGACGGCAGCGACGACTTCACCGGCGCGGTCCCCGGTTCCGGCCCGTTCACCCTGGTCAGCAACGACGCGCAGACCGCCGTGCTGGAACGCCGTGACGGCTGGTGGGGCGCCACAGCCTCGTTGCGGCGCATCGAGGTCCGCGCGGTGGCCGACCCGCAGGCCCGCGCCCAGGCCGTGCTGTCCGGGCAGGCCGATGTGGCCGCGAGCATCGCCCCGGCCGCGGCACGCCAGGCCGAAGGCCGCGACGATCTGAGCCTGGTCCGCCGACCGGCGGTCACCATGTATCCCTTCGTCATGCGCACCGACCGCAAGCCGTTCGACGACCCCCGGGTACGTGAGGCGATCAAACTGGCCGCCGACCGCCCGGCGCTGGTGCAGGCGGTCTTCCTCGGGTTCGGCAAGCCCGGCGACGATGTGCTGGCCCCCGCCGACGCCTCCGCGCCACAGGGACTGACACCGCGCGTGCGCGACGTGGCCAAGGCCCGGCAGCTCCTGGCCGACGCCGGTCACAGCGGTGGGCTCACCGTGACACTGCAGACCACCACGTCCTACCCGGGGATGGACACCGCTGCGACACTGTTCGCCAGCCAGCTCAAGGAGATCGGCGTCACCGCCGAGGTGAAGATGAACCCACCGGACACCTACTTCACCACGGTATGGGGCAAGCAGGACTTCTACACCGGATACTTTGGTGGCATCCCCTTCTCTGACGTGGCCAGGGTCTCGCTGCTGTCGACCTCACCGACGAACGAGACCGCCTGGAAGCGGCCGGAGTTCGACGCGGCGCTGGGCAAGGCGCTGGCGGAACCGGATGAGGCCACCCGCAACCGGGCCCTGGGCACACTGCAGCAGCAGGTCCGCGACGAAGGCGGGTACGTGGTCTGGGGCACCGGCGACGGCCTCGACCTGACCCGCGCGCAGGTCCAGGGACTGCCCACCGGTCCCGGCTTCGGCCGGTTGTTCATCGATCAGGTACGGCTGTCGCAATGATCTTGCGTGCCCTGGTCCGCGCCGCACTGCTGCTGGTCGGCGTCTCGGTGCTGGTGTTCGCCGCCACCGAGGCGCTGCCCGGTGATGCCGCCGAGGCCCGGACCGCGGGACGGGCCACCGCGGCCCAGTTGGCGGAGATGCGTGCCGGCACCGGACTGGACGTCGCGCCGTGGCGGCGCTACCTGCACTGGGCCGGGAGCCTGCTGCAGGGGGATGCGGGGGTGTCACTGATCTCCGGACGTCCGGTGACCGACATGATCGGCCAGCGGCTTCCCGCCACCGCGGCGCTGGCCGGAGCCGCGCTGCTGGTGACCGTGCCCTTGATGCTGGTGCTCGCCTGGCCGGCTGCCGAGGATTCGGTGGTCGGCCGGCTGGTCGATGCGCTGGTGACAGCGACCGCGGCAATTCCTCAGGTGGTCGTCGCCGCCGGGCTTACCGCCCTGTTCGCCGGGGTGCTGGCCTGGTTGCCACCGGTGTCGCTGCTGCCCACCGGCGGCGGCCCGCCCGGGTTGACCGTGCTGGCGCTCCCGGCGCTGAGTCTGGCGCTGCCGGCCGCCGCGTACGGGGCGATGCTGCTGCGCGGCCTGGTCACCGACATCCTGGCCCGCCCTTACGTCCGCGACGCGCGGCTGCGCGGCCTCACCGCGGCACGCATCGCGGTCGTCTACGTCGGTCCGTTCCTCATCGCGCCCGCCGTCCGCATCCTGGCCGTCGTCACCGGTGGCCTTATCGCCGCCACCGCCGTGGTCGAGACCATGTTCGGCCATGCGGGGCTCGGTGAGCTGCTGGTCGGCGCGGTGGCCAACCGGGACGTCCCGGTGGTGCAGGCAGCCGCGATGCTCGCCGCCACAGCGGTCGTTCTCGGACTGCTGGTCGCGGACATGGCCGCCGTGCTGACCGACCCGCGGCGAGCCGCAGCATGAATGCCTCGGCCGCACGCCGGGCCGGTGCGGTGACGTTCGCCAGCATCGTCATGGGCATTGCCCTGTGCGGCAGTGTGTTGGCACCGCACGACCCGGTTGCATCGCTGGGCCCGCCGTGGTCACCGCCCGGAGACGGCAGTCTGCTGGGCACCGACGTCCTGGGCCGCGATGTTCTGTCCCGGGTGCTGGCGGGCGGACGGCATCTGGCCCTCACCGCCGGGGCGGCAGCCGTGGTGGCCGCCGCCATCGGGATCGCCGGCGGGCTGGTCGCCGGATGGCGCGACGGCCTGCTGTCCCGGCTGCTGCACGCCACGGCGGATCTGCTGCTGGCCGTACCCCTGCTTCTCGTTGCCATGCTGTTTGCCGCCAGTCTCCCCGGTACCGCGGCGGTGATTGCCGCCACCGTCTGCGGCGGCGCCCCGCTGACCCTGCGCATCGTCAGCGACGCGGTACGGCAGGTCCGCCACGCCGGATTCGTCGACGCCGCCCTCGGCCGCGGTGAATCCGGCACCACCATCCTGGGTCGCGAGATTCTCCCTGCCCTGGCCTCACTGGCCGGGGCAGAGATCGGCGCCCGTTTCCTGGTCGCGCTGCAACTGGCCGCGGCCCTCAGCCTCCTCGGCCTCGGCCCCGCACCGCCGGCCCCCGACTGGGCCGCCATGATCAGGGAGAACGTCAGCGGCGCCGGACTCAGCCCGGCCGCGTTGGTGGCCCCGGCCGTCGCTCTCGCGCTGCTGAGCCTGACCGTCGCGGCCGGCGGCGCCGCCACTCGCAACACTCGGCGGCCACTGTGACCGGCTCCGGCGGCCTGGAGGTCAGCGACCTGCAGGTCACCGCCCGCAACAACCGCAGCATCGGTGCCCCGGTCAGCCTACAGGCCGCGCCCGGCGAGGTGGTGGCCCTGACCGGACCGTCCGGGGCGGGCAAGACCGTGTGGCTGACCGCCATGATGGACGCGCTGGAGCCACCGCTGCGGCGCATCAGCGGAACAGTGCGCTGGCGGGGTCAGGTCGTCGAGCCGGGCGAGCCGGCGCGCCGATGGCGTCGCCGACACCTCGGTGTCCTCGTGCAGGATGCCGCTCAATCCCTGCACCCGCTACGGACCGCCATCGCCGCGGTCGCCGAGGCCGGCGTCGACACCCGGCAGGCCGCAGCCGCCCTCACCCAGGTCGGTATCGACGCCCGCCTGCATTCCGGTCACGTTCACCAACTCTCCGGCGGGCAGGCCCAACGCGTCGCGCTCGCACGGGCGGTGGCGGCACAACCACCGTTGCTGATCCTCGACGAACCCACCAGCGCCCTCGACCATGCATCGGCGAGCCTCGTAGCCGCGGTGATCCGCGCCCGCCGCGGTGATCCTCGATTCATCACGCTGCTGGTCTCCCACGACCGCGACTTCGTCACGACCGTGGCCGACCGCGTCCAGCCGATCGGGGCGATCGGGCCGGCGTCACGCCTGTCACCGGCCACACCTCCCGTGACCGGCACCGAGGTTCTGCGTGTCAGCGGCCTCCACGTCAACCGGCCCGGCGGGACGGCCGCCCTCCTGCGGGACGTCCATCTGACCGTGGCAGCCGGTGAATGCGTCGCCGTGCTCGGGCCGTCCGGATGCGGCAAGACCACGCTGTTGCGCTGCCTGGCGGGTCTGCAGCCCGCGACGGCCGGCAGGGCGACCCTCGACGGTAAGGACGTGCCGTGGCCGGTCACGAAACGGTCCCGGCCGATGCTGCAGGCCCTTCAGTACGTCGGTCAGCACCCGGCGGACACCCTCAACCCCGCGCATCGGATCCACATCGCGCTCACCCGGCCGATGCGCGCCTTTCGCACCGTCGAGCCGGCCCGGCGAAGCGGCACCGTGAAGACACTTCTCCACCGAGTCGGCCTCGATCCCGCCGTTGCCGGTCGGCGGCCCGCCGGCCTCTCCGGCGGTCAGCGTCAACGGGTGGCCCTCGCCCGCGCACTGGCCGCCCGGCCACGGCTGCTGCTCGCGGACGAGATCACCGCGGCCCTGGACGCGGCCACCACCAGCGCGGTGCTGGGACTGCTCGACGAGATGCGCCGCGAAGGGCTCGCCCTGCTCGTCGCCACCCACGATCCCGCGGTCGCCGACCGGGCCGACCGCGTCCTAACCATCACCGACCATCTGCTGCATACCTCGGAAGGACGACCATGACCGACACCGGCAACGAGTACGACGTCATCATCGTGGGCGCCGGAGCCGCCGGCCTCAGCGCCGCCCAGGTGCTCGGCCGCCAGCAACGGCGAACCTTGGTTCTGGACGGCGGCCCGCCGCGCAACAGCCCGGCCGACGGCATCCACATGTTCCTCAGCCGTGACGGCTTCTCGCCCCTGCGGCTGTTGGAAACCGGCCGTCACGAACTGCGGGCCTATCCTGGCGTGCAGGTCGTTGCGGGACGCGCGACCGAATCCACAGGGCGCATCGACGAGTTCGCCGTCACGTTGGACAACGGAGAACGGCACTACGCCCGGCGGCTGCTGCTCGCCACCGGCCAGGTGGACCGGCCGTGGGCCGTCACCGGCTTGCCGGAGCGCTTCGGCCGCAGCGTCATGCACTGCCCCTTCTGCCACGGCTGGGAATCGCGCGGCAAGAGCATCGTCGTGTTCGGTCGTGAACCGGCCGAGGTCATGCTCGCCGCCTACCTCGCCGACCGCTACACCAGAGAGATCACCGTGGTGACCAACGGCCCGCACACGCTGCCCGAACCGATCCTGGGCAATCTGCGGGAGCTGGGCATTCCGCTGATCCAGAAGCCGGTCACCGAACTCAGCGGTGAACTCGACGACCTCGAGGTCCACTTCGCCGACGGTAGCCGCACGTCCTTTCAGCTCGCTTTCCACCGGGCACCCGTCGAGCCGCAGACGTCGCTGGCGGTACAACTGGGCGCGGAGCTCCTCCCGGACGGCTACCTGCGGGTCGACGAGTTCGCGCAGACCACCGTGCCCGGTCTGGCGGCAGCCGGGGATCTCGCCCGCCTGCCGGCCCTGCCGGACGGGCTGACCCTGGTGAGCCAGGCCGCGGCTGATGGTGTCCGCGCCGCCGTCTGGCTGGAGCAGGGCATGTTCCGCGCCGCTCTCCCCGTGCCGCTCAGCTGACAGGGCCACACACCGGCGGTTCTTGAACAGCGCGGGAGATTGGGTCAGTCGGCCGACCCACCCTCGCGCGGGCTCGCCGGGCTTCGCTGGATCAGCCGTGACCGCCAACGTTCTGGTCCTACGCCGACAGCTCTGAAGCGGCGGTCAGCCGGCGGTCCGGGTTGCCCGATAGACGCCGAGGCCGCACGGCTGCGTGACCAGGCCTACCGCGTCGAGTTCGGCGATCAGGGCTTGCTCGTCGAGGACGTGCCACCGGTAGGCGGCAGTGACCTGCCGGATGAGATCTCCCTTCGGATCGCGCACTCCGTAGCGCATGTGCCAGGTGACGATGTCAGCACCGGCGGGTTCGGCACGACCTCCACCCTCATAGGTGCAGGAGCCGATCCGCACGGCGGCGAAGTCCGCGTCCGGGACCGCCTCGGCGCGCGATGGCGGCTGCAGGTTCACCACTAGGGGAACCTGTGAACCCATCCGGTCGGCGAGCCGGCGCCACAGCTGCCGCCGGTCGTCCGGGCGCAGGTGGCCGATCATGTTCATGGCGAGGACTCCGCCGACCGCGTGGGGCAGCGGGGCCGTCTCCGCCGGCTCCGCGGCCACGGACACCCGGTCCGCGAGCGCGGGGTCGTCGATCAGCCGCGAGAACAGCACCGCGCGTTGCACGAGCGACGGTTCGACGGCGAGCACCGTGGCACTGGGGGCGAGTTCGGCGAGGAGGAGCGTTCCACGGCCGCCGCCGGCGCCGAGATCGACCAATGGTCCGGCTGCCGGGTCCATCCCCCGCAGCGCGGTGATGACCGGCTGCCGCAGCGCCGCCCAGGCGTCGCGGCTGAGGATGTCGAGGAACTCTCCGGCAGTGCGGTATTCGTCGATCACAGACGAACCTTACCGAAACTGATAGTCGGTTTCAGTAGGCACCTCCGGTTTGCGGTGATCGAGACCGGCCCGCGAGTTCAAGCTGATGCCCGTGTCGACGACAGGAACAACCGCCGACAAGGTCGGACCCAGAGGCTGCTCCCCGCGCACGTGGCGGTGATCCGATGTCGTGCCATCGCGCCTCGCAGCCGCACTCCTGCTCCCCGCGCACGCGGGGGTTATCCCCTGCTTCACCGTGTCCATTACGGATCGGCTCCCTGCTCCCCGCGCACGCGGGGGGTGATCCCGCCCTGCCGACCCTGCCCGACGTTCGGGTGGGCTGCAGGCGGGGGTGATCCCGACACGTGGATCAGCACGTGCGGCGGGATCGGCTGCTCCCCGCGCACCCAGAACGGGGCGCGTACCGCGTGGTAGGCGGCGACGTGCGGTGGCCGGTGAGGCTGGCCGGCTCTGGGCACGGGGGGTGATCCCAGGTCGACCGCGACCAGGTCGTCGTGCGCACGAGATCGTTAGACGACTTCGCCTCAAGAAACGCATCGAAGTGGTCGGCCAAGTCTCGGCGAAGCACCGAAAGCTGGGTACACGACCTTGCCAGGTGTCAAGCCCCGGGTTTGGTGGAGAGTTGGTTAGCTGGTTTTCAGGGGTGCGGTGACCGGCTGGGTCATCGCGTGTAGGGCCTCGTGTTCGGCGGGCGGGATGTGCCCGAGCTCGCCGTGCAAGCGGCGGTTGTTGTACCAGTCGATGTACTCGACGGTGGCCATCTCCAGGTCGTCGAGCCCGCGCCACGGACCTCGGTTGCGGACGAGTTCGGCCGCTCAGGCGATGGCCGAAGCGACGGGCACCCTTCTCGGCCGCAGTGGATCGCAGCGGTTCCAGCTCGGCTGAACTTGCCGCGCTCTCGACGTCAGGCAACGCACTCAACTCGGCAGAGTTGGACGTCCGAGAGCCTGGCCGAACGCGTGCGTCGCGGCAGGACAGTGCATTCAATCTCGGGTGACGGCTGACGTGGGCGAGCAATGAGGTGAGCCGAGGTCACTACCGTGGCGTGCATGAAATCGCCCACTCGGGCACTGCCCCTGTCGGATCTGCAGGCCCTGTTCGGCGTGTTGGTGACCGTCCACGGTCACCTCATGGCCGACGAGCTCCCGCCGGACCTGGTGCGCCGCCTGCTCAGCCGCCTCACCGACCACGGGCCGTTGCCTAACGGCGCCTCGGCCGGCGAGATGAATGCCCTGCTGGCCGATCTGTGCCAACGCATGCATTGGGCAATGTCGGAAGAGTACGGCGACTATCCCGAGCCGTCGCCGCGGCGAACCACGTACTACCTTGACCTCCCCAACGAGCCCGAAACCGTGGCCGCATGCATCGCGAGCTTGACCGACCTCGGCGGCCAGGCCAGCGAGCAATCGCTCGAGCGACCTGTCCCTTCGAGTCGGCGACACATCGCCGCAGCATTCCCCGACCTGCCGCCCGACCCGGCCCATCATGCCCGGGTGGCGCAGCTGACAGCCCTCGCACGCCGCTACGGAGGCCGCTACGCAGGCTTCGGCGCCTGACCTGCACCACCCGGCAGCGCGCCAACGGCGGCAGATCCGGATGCCGGAAGCAACGCACAGGCCCTGTGGAAGACTGCGCTCCCATGGGATTCCTCAGGCGTGACGGTGGTTCGGACAGCAGTTCGTCGGAGCCTGAACACGTAGACCTGGGCATGCTGCTACTGCAGGGTGAGGACATGATCGGCCAGCTCGCTCAGGCGCACATATCCTGGGGGCTGGGCACGGCGGACCGTTGGGGTCTTGACCAGCGCACCGGCATCATCACCTGGACTTTCCCGGACAAGACCGCTACGGCCCCGGCCCAGATCATCGGCAGCTATAACCCTTCGGCGGCCTCCTGGCTCTGGGCGTGGGCCAACGAATCCATCCTTCCCGAGGTGAGCCGGGACTCGCGCGCCATTCGCGATTGGGCCGAGGCGCATGGCCAACACGGTCTCACTCAGCCGAAGGTCGAGGCCGATGACGACATGGCCGCCACCCTTGCTGCCCTCGCCGTGAGAATCACTCGGGCAACAGGCTTCTACCGAGGCACAGGAACCGTCTCGATTCCGATCATCACCTTCGGAGTAGTCACGCTGACCACCAACGACGGAGAGGCGTCAACCTTCAAGATAAACATCGGCTAGCGATCGACTCACTCCATCCGGTCGATCGTAGGCACTCGACATCGCCCCAAGATCGCGTGCACTGTTCTCGGCAGAAGCGCGCGGGCGCGGCTCTGCCATTCGTGTGGTCCGGGGCGCTCGCCGACTCGGCTCCGCAGAAGGTAGCCGACGGCGTCAGCGTGCGGCCTTGCCTTCGCGCGCCGGGTCGAAGTCTCAGCGAAGGACGGCGTGGGCTTCGGCGAGGAAGCGGTCGCGGTCGTCGCCGTGGGCGATCGCCGCGTTGTAGACGGCGTCGATCGCGGCGGCCAGCGGATCGTCATTCGCCAGGGCGATCAGGGCCGGAAACGCGGCGGCCTGCTGGAGCGCGTCCGTGACGCGACGTGTGCCGGACGCTCTCGCGGGCAAGTGGAGCGTGACGGTGGTCTGCGGCACCTCGGGATCGGACAGGAGCCGGTTGAAAGCGGCAGCACCGTTCTGCTCGGTGAAGGGCGGGGGCAGTGGGCGGTCGGCCTCGGCGGCGGCGAGCGCCTCGGCGACCCACCCGATCCGTCCCAGCCCGGCGACCCGCATCGCGCGGCGAGCCGCCCAGCAGGCTGCCTCACGCTGTCGGGCGGCGGGCAGCGCCTCGATGCGGTCGAGCAACGGGCGGTCGACCCGGGCCAGCGACCGCGCCTGACCGACGAGCCCGCGGACCCGCTCCGACGGGGGAGCACCGCCCCACTGCTCGGCGTCGCGCTCGGCCTTCCAGCGACGGGCCTCCTCGGCCCGCGCGGTCGCCTCGGCGGCCTGTTCACGCAACGTCGCCATCCACGGGTACGACCCAACGGTGTCGAGCAGGTGCCCCCAGATCACGCCGAGGGCGAAGGCGTGCCGGCCCAGGACTCCCTCATGCCGAAGGGTGAAGCCGTCGGGGCCGGGCGTCAGCCGCACGACACTCGGCTCGTCGTCGGGCAGCGCGTCCAGCGGACGAGGGAAGATCGGCTCCTCGGCGGTGGCCCACGCCCACGTCAGCGTCTCGTCGTCGACCCGAGCCAACCGGACCTCCAAGTCACCGGCGGGCACCACGCCCTCGGAGATCTCGACTAGCGCGGGCAAGTGGCGGACCACCGTCACCCGGGGCAGGCCGGAGTCGTCCTCGTACGGATCGGTTGGCAGCGGGGGCAGGACGGCCGGACGGCCGGACGGGCGCGGCACCAGGGACAGCATGGCCCACTGGGCGGCCTTTGCCGGCTTCTGCTCCCAGTCACGGCCCCCCGGCCCGGCCAGCAACGTGCGCCATGGCATCTCCTCGGACACCGCCCAGATGTGCAGCTCGTGCCGCTCGGGCGGGTCATCATCGGTGCGTACGGTCTCGTGCAAGCGGTCGCGCGCGTGCACCCGCACCCGGATCAGCCCCCGCGGAACGGCCACGTCGGTGAGGGCCTCCGCGGTGCCGCCCATCAGGCCGACGACCGACAGTCGGCCGCTGGGACTCCAGAGGGTCGCCTCACTGATCGCGTCCCAGCCGAGGTCGACCGCCGCCGGAAGCCCGGGCAACACCCGTACACGCGCTTCGATCGAGCCGGTGTGTATGCCGCAGAAGCCGGTGAACTGACTCGGCCCGCCGAGGTGCAGCAGGCCGTCACCGCGGACGTAGATCCCCATGCCGGACGCACCCGGCACGGTGAAAACGTCGTACTGGCAGTGACTGACCGACAGCCGCGCCCAGCCGGTCCCCGATCCCGGAGACCGATGATCCGCACCAGCCAGGTCGTCCACTCCGCGATCCTACGACCGTCATGATCGGGCCCGCGCACCACGGGATCAATGAAGGCCCAATGCCGAAGCTGTCCGACCAGGCCTGGCGTCAGCAGGCCCACGGGCCGCCGGCAGACAGGCGGGAGCAGCCAACGCTGACCACTTCGGAGTTCTCCGGGAGGTCACGCCGCACCGCTCGACCGCATCACCGCAGGTCAAAGCCCCGTGTCTGTCCGGTGTCGGTGAGCACTTCGGGCGCGGCGACCGCTTCGCCAACCTGCACCCAATCTGCTCCCAAGTTCAAGGCCCGGTCGTCCAGCCGCTCCTTACTGCTGCGACCTGCGCATACTCCCCTGCCAGGCAACATAGAACGTCGTCGACTGCTGCGCGAAACTGCTGAGCACTCCGTGTGAAGCATGACGCCGCACCGACTCTGACCTGCGAAAACGCGAAGCCGCAGGCAGGGGTGGGTGCAGTTGGGTGCGATCAGCTGCCGTTCGGTGCGGTTCAGGGCCGTTCAGTGCACCCTGCTGCTCCCAACGTGCTCCCCCGATCAGGGGCTCGCGACCGGACTGCTGCGTCCAGGCTGCGTCGGACCGTCCTGCACGTCGTTCGTCAGACACCGCGCCGCTTGCCCGAGCCGTCCTGGCTGACGCCGACGCCCGGTCAGCGACCGTTGGGCTCAGTTGCTCCCGATCCGCTCCCACGGCCCGATTGTCAACCCGACATGCTCAGGTATGCCGCGCCTTATCAGCGGCAGATCCGGATACGGCTATACCCGTCCTCGCGCGCGACTGTTACCCGAGCAGCGGACAACCTGGGAGGGGCTCGGCGATCACGGCCAAGGCTGCACAGTTGCCACTGGGCCGGTACCAGCATGAGCTAACCAGTGACCGTACGCCCCACTGCTGATCTGTCGCGCCGACCTGCCATGATCACCCGCGACCACCGAGGGCGGCGACGGTTCAAAACCGATCGCGGCCACGCTGGCCGACTGGCCTGCACTGCACCATGACCAGGAGACACACGAATGCGCAAGACCATCATCGCCGTTGGAGCCCTCGGACTGGCCCTGCTCACCGCTGGCTGCGGGAACGAGGACACCACCGAGCCGACCACCCCCGCCGCCCCGGGTGCCGCCTCCGCCGAGGCCAAGGCCGACAAGCCGCAGGAGCCGAAGACGGTAGAGGCGGCCAAGGCGCTAGCTCAGAAGGAGTACGACACCTACGCGGCTGGCGACTGGAAGGGTGCATGGGACCTCTGGACCAAGGAGGGCCAGGCGGCGATCACCCGCGACGAGTACGCCCGCCTGCACACCGAGTGCAAGACCATCACCGGCCTGACCTTCGAGATCACCGGGGCCCGGCTTGAGGGCGAGGACAAGGCGGTCGTGAACTTCAAGCGGTCGATCGCCGCCGGGATGTCCGAGATCCGGTACGAGGACGGGCAGTGGCGGTACCAGCCGGACGCCGAGTCGATGGCGGACTACGCCAAGGGCGTCGACAAGGTCATTGCCGAGGGGCAGGCCAGCGGGCGGTGCCAGAAGTAGGCGAGGCACGCGAGTAGCCCTACGGGCCCGACTCTTTCAATCGCGAGGGGGTCGGGCCCCATGCTGTAGCTACCTCAGGCTGGCCCACCCCGGCTCACCCGAGCCGGCATCGTGCTCCACCCCTCATGCCGCGGGGCGGCGCGGACGGTGGAGCCGCGGCAGAGGCGGGTGGCAGGCAGCATGTGGTGCACGGATCACGAGTACGGCGGAGATCCACCGGGTGCTCACCGAGGGCCTGTCGCCTCGGCCCCGCAGTTGATGCCCATCAACTCCGATGGCAAGTCGGGGAGATCCGTTGACCGGGCTCGAACCGGCGTCCTCCCGGTCCCTAGGCCGTGTTTGGTAAGGGTCATAGCCATTGGTTGATCGCGGCGATGGTGACGGTGGCTTCGTAACGGACGGCGA
>NZ_MUYZ01000439.1:0-3854 GCF_003013775.1 Micromonospora sp. MH33 | reverse complement strand
GACCCGCGCGCGGCCGGGCGGGCGCTGCCCGACTGGACCGGCCCGGACGCGGCGGCCTGGCCGCTTTCCGTGCGGCTCGCCGCCGGGCTGATCGACGCGGTGCTGACCGGCGCGGCCGGTGACGGCCGTCGGGCCGGGCGGATCCTGGAGCAGGTGCTGGACCTGGCCGCGCCCACTGGCCGACGGTGAGCGACCTGGTCCGCGGCGCGGACGAGCGCCGGGCCGACGAGCCGCCGAAGCGCCCGGCCGGACCGGAGCGGACCCTGGACGAGCCGCTGACCGAGCGGGAGCTGACCATCCTGCGCTACCTGCAGAGCATCCTGTCCAACGTGGAGATCGCCAGCGAGCTGTCGCTGTCGGTCAACACGGTGAAGACCCACGTGCGCAACATCTACCGCAAGCTCGACGCGACCCGCCGGCGGGAGGCCGTCCGGCGGGCGCGCGAACTCCGGCTGATCTGATCGGGCCCGGGTCAGGCGTTCGCGGCGGCGTCCACGGCGGCCAGCAGGTCGGCCAGGTCGTAGCCGCCGTCGTGGCGGACCTCGTTGACGAAGAGCGTCGGGGTCCCGTCGACCCCGCTGCGGATGCCGCCGACGAAGTCCTGCCGGACCCGGTCGGCGTGGGCCTGCCGCCCCACCTCCGCGCCGACCTCGTCGGGTGGCAGCCCGAGCTGCTCGACGCCGAGCGACAGGTGCACCGGGTCGAGCTGGTCCTGGTGCTCGTAGAGCCAGTCGTGCATCTCCCAGAACCGTCCCCGCCGGCCGGCCGCCTCGGCGGTCTCGGCCGCGCTCTCCGCGTACGGGTGGACGTTGGCGATGGGGAAGTGCCGGTAGACCAGCCGGACGGTGTCGACGCGCTGGCGCAGCACCTCGGCCAGGTTGGTGTACGCGGCGCCGCAGAAGCGGCACTGGAAGTCGCCGTACTCGACGAGGGTGACCGGTGCGTCGGCCGGCCCGCGGGCGTGGTCCGTCGCGGTCACCGGGAGCTGTAGCCGGGCGGTGGTGACCTGTAGTGGCGTGGTCATCGGGCCGTCACCCGCCGATCCGTGGCCGGCAGGTTGAACCCGGGCGCGGGGCGCCCGGGTGTGATCAGCCCGTTCGGATCAGTCATGGTTCCCACGCTCGCCCGTGACGGGGTGAGCCGGGATCACCCGGCCGGGGTGGTCCGGTTCACCGCCCGACGGTCACGTGGTTGTGCACCTCCCGGATGCCGGGCGCGTTCCACACCACCCGCTCGATCTCCGCGCGCTCCGGCGCCGAGTGGACCAGCCCTTCCAGCAGCACGGTGTCGCCGTGCACCCGGACGCTGATCCCCTCCGCCTCGGTGGCGCCGTTGCGGGCCAGCGCGTCCACTATCCGCTCGGCCAGGTCGCGCCCGTCGGGGCGGGCGCTCGGCCGCACGGTGATGCCGTTGCTCACCCCGCGTACGCCGGTGAGCCGGGCGACCGAGCGTTCGGCGGCCCGGCGCTGGTACTCCCACTCGACCTCGCCGTGCAGGGTGACCCAGCCGTCGGCGACGGTCACGTCGAGCGCCTCGATCGGCACGAACGCGTCCCACTCCAGCGCTCGGCTGGCCGCGGTGGCGATCTCCGGGTCGCTCTTCTCGGCGGAGGTGGCGATCCGGACGGCGACGTCGTTGGCGACCGCCCGGACGCGGGGCACCCGGTGGGCGGCCCGCTCGGCGGCCCACTTCTTGGCGTAGCTGTCCACCGAGCCACTCAGCGTCACCACGCCCTCGGTGACGGTCACCCCGATCTCGTTGGGGCGTACCCGGGGCTCCCAGGTCAGTTCGTCGAGGACGGCGGTCTGGATCTCCTGATCGGTACGGGTGGTCGTCGCGGTGGCCATGCTGGCTCCCTCCGGGGTCGGTTCGCGGTGCGCCGGGCTCCGCCGCCGGCACGGAGTCCCGCAACCCCGATCCTGCGCGCACCCCGGGTGACCTGCCCTCACCCGATCCAGGTGGGGGGCGGCCACCGTCGCGTGGGGCTCAGCCGTCCAGGCCGGCGGGGGAGTTGGGGCGGTCGACGTCGACGAACTCGATCTCGTCGACGTCCCGCTCGCGGCTGCCGGCCGCCCGCGCGGCGGTGCCGGCGGCCCAGCCGATGGCCGCACCGGCCAGCGCCGCGGCGATCAGCAGCGTCCAGGGCAGCGCCGGCCGGCGGCCGGCGAGCGCGTCGAAGGCGAGGCTGGCCCGGCGGCGGGCCTCCTCGGCGGCGGAGCCGACCAGGTCGGTGGCGTCGTCGGCGATGCCGGAGGAGTTGCGGCGGGCCGAGCGGGCGGCGTCCCGCACACTGTCGCCGGCGGAGCCGGCGGCGGAGAGCAGGTGCTGCCACGCCTGGTCGGCGACGCGCTCGGGCTTGCTGCGGCGGTCCAGCAGGGTGGATCCGAACATTGGTGTTACCTCCTCGGGGTGCCGAAGTCCGCGTGGCCGGTTCGGACTCCGTGTGCCATCCGGCGCGTGACGGTTCGCTCCCCGTGCCCAGTGCCCCGACCGGACCGGGCGCAAACCACACCGCCGGGGCGCGTACCGGACAGACCACCCGGACGCGCCGGGGGTCGGGTGCCACCCGGGCGTGCGCCGGCCCGCTACCCTGGGTCGGCGGATCGGCCGGGCCAGCCCTGGTCGATCGACCGAGCTGACCCGCGCCGGGAAAAATCGGAGCCGGAAGGTCCGGATTGGGATGCCCAGGTGTGCCCAGTCCGCGAATTGCTCATCCCGAGGGGTGGCGACCGAGGCCGTCGGAGGAATACTCTCGGTCGCGGCCCGCGTACTGATGAGGCGCCCGTACGGGCGAGTGGAGGTGCTCGCGTGAGCCTGTCGATCGTGAAGTCGGTGCTGCCGGGTGGTGTGGTCCAGATCGCCCCGCGGGGGGAGATCGACGTCGACACCGCGTACGAGGTGCGGGAAGCGATCGCCGAGGTGCTCGCCAAGGGCCGCCCCTCCCGGATCGAGCTCAACATGCGGCTCGTCACCTTCATCGACTCGGTCGGCATCAGCGCCATGGTCGCCGGTTTCCAGACCTGCGAGGTCAGCGGCGTCAAGCTGGTGGTCACCGAGCCGAGTCGGTTCGTGCACCGGCAGCTCTGGGTGACCGGCCTGCTCGGCCTCTTCGGCGCGCCCGAGCCCTGGTTCGCCGACAGCACCCGTGAGGTCCTTCCCGGCGCCTGAACGGCCCGCCCCTCGCTGGTCGGCACCGGCGCCGCGTGCCGGCGGTGTCGGGCCGCCCGGGCCCCGTGCCCCCTCGCCGGTCCGGTGCCGCGGGCGCGGCGCGCCACCAGGGCCTTCCGACCCGTTGCCAGCCCGGCTCCGGTACGGGACGATCGTGCGGACCCACGACGGCGAGGGGGTACCGCTTGCTCAGCAGCGACAGCTTCAGCTACACCGTGCAGGCCCGGTGCACCCGGGCGGAGGCGGTGGCCCTGCTCAGCGACCTGAGCCGGCAGGGCGAGCTGCATCCGCTGATCGTGCGGGTCCGCCAACTGCCGCCCCGCCCGGGCGCGCTGGCCAGCTACGCGATCACCGACCGGCTGGCACTCGGTCCGCTGCACTTCCCGGTCACCTACCAGGCCGACGTGCTGATCGCCACCGAGGACGAGGTGGTCACCGTGGCCCGGCAGCAGCCGGCCACCACGGTGCGCAACCACACCCGGCTGCGTGACGAGCCCGACGGGGTGGTGCGGATCGACGTGGAGATCACCCTCTCCGCCCCCGCGCCCCTGTTCGGGTACGCCTTCCGGCAGGCCCGGGCGGCCCACCTCGGCCTGGCCAGCCGGCTGGGCGCCACCCTGGAGGGGCGGGTGGCCTGACTCAGCCGCGCCGCCCGGCCGGCGCCGGTCGCCGGGCCGCCGGGCGGG
>NZ_MUYZ01000438.1:0-3876 GCF_003013775.1 Micromonospora sp. MH33 | reverse complement strand
CGTTGTACTTCTTCGGTGCGGGCATCGCTGGTGTTCCTCCCAGGTTTCGATGTCTCCATCAAACCCGGTGCGGAACACACCCCCGCGTGCGCGGGGAGCAGGACGACCGCCACGTGTCGTAGGTCTGCACCCAGGGATCACCCCCGCGTGCGCGGGGAGCAGGATCACGCCGAGCACCAGCCCGACCGCGGCCCAGGATCACCCCCGCGTGCGCGGGGAGCAGGCGACCTCCTCGCCGTGGGGCTGGCAGAACCACGGATCACCCCCGCGTGCGCGGGGAGCAGTCAGACACCGCTCTGACCTGCGCGTTGACACCGGGATCACCCCCGCGTGCGCGGGGAGCAGCGACCCTGACCGTTCTCAGTGAGGTGCAGTGACGGATCACCCCCGCGTGCGCGGGGAGCAGGCGAGGACCGACTCCATGTCCTCGGTCTTCTGCGGATCACCCCCGCGTGCGCGGGGAGCAGGACGGCAAGCCCAACGGCCTGCTGCAGGTCCCGGGATCACCCCCGCGTGCGCGGGGAGCAGGCTTCTTGAGCTGGGGCTTCAGAGATCAGCTACCGCTTTTTCCTTCACTTTGCTTGGGGCCCGTCGATGCTCCGTCGCGGGCTTCTGGGACCCGTCGGCCAAACCTGCGGCGTTTGGATGCCTTGCTCCATCCGGAGGGCACTGCGGGGTTGTACGACTTCCGATCCGTCGGCCGGCGCATCAACGTGATTCCGTCATAGTCCACCGGTTCCCAGTGGTGGTCGTGCACCTTGAAGGAGAGCCGCTGCTCGCCGGGCTGCTGATAAACGAGCAGTGCCCGGCCCGGTCCGGCCATCTCGACGACCTTCGCCCAGAGTCGGTGCCGTATCCGACTGTTCACGTGTCCTACGTACACCCCGGCGGAGATCTCCAGCAGCCACTGCGTCAGGTGCCCTCGGAGTCCTTCGGGGCAGGCGGTGAGGATGATGACGGTCATCAGAAGTCTACGTCCCCGCCATAGTTCCGGCCGCCGCTCAACTCGAAACCGCCTTCGTCCCAGAGGCGTACG
This sequence comes from Micromonospora sp. MH33, assembly GCF_003013775.1. Lineage (NCBI taxonomy): Bacteria > Bacillati > Actinomycetota > Actinomycetes > Micromonosporales > Micromonosporaceae > Micromonospora > Micromonospora sp. MH33. The sequence continues at coordinate 2,840 of NZ_MUYZ01000438.1, read as the reverse complement.
GTGTTGTCGTCAGCTTCCTCGGCGGGATCCTCGTCGTCGATCGGCCTGGTAGAGCCGTCGGTGAGGAGCAGTGTTCGGATGTCGCGGGTGCAGCGGCCGAGGAGTGCGCCGTCGTGCACTCGGTCGCGGACGGCTCGGCGGGTGTCAGCGCCGATGTCAGCTGACTCGCAGGCTGCGATGTCGAAGGCTACCGGAATGGTGATCTCGGCCTTGTAGAGGTCGGCGATGTCGTAGACGAATGATCGTACGTGGCCGGTATGGACGAAGCCGAGTCCGGGTGAGGCGCCGACGGCGACGATGACCGCGTGCACGATTCCGTAGAGGCAGGCGTGAGCCGCTGATAGCGCCTGATTGACCGGGTCGCTGCCGGTGAAGTCGTCCGGATCGTACTCACGGTTGTTCCAGGAGACGCCGGTCCGCAGGGCGTGCTCCCGGTAGCAGCGGCGTACCCTCGCACCTTCCTTTCCGCGCAACTGCTGCATGGTGAGGTTGGTGGTGTCCTCGCTGGGGAACCGCATCCGGTACATCGCTCGCGCGACCTGCAACCGTCGGTCGCGGTGCGACACGGCAGCGGCCTGGGCGACGAGGAGGCGGCTCGACCGGGCGAGGCTACGGCCGTGGGCGTAGTACCGGACGCCATGCTCGCCGACCCAGACGACGGTGGCCCCGTTGTCGGCGATCAGCATCATCGCCTGCTGCGTGATGCTGGTGCCCGGCCCGAGCATCAGGACACCGAGGGTGGCCGCCGGAATGTGCACGACCCCCTTCTCGTCGGTGGCCGTGATCGCGTTGCTGTCTCGATGGATGACGCAGCGTTCGAGGTAGACAAAGCTGATTCGGTCCTGCGCCCGGTTGAGATCCGCCAACTCGGCCGGTGGCACACCAGGAATTTTCACGATTCGACTTGGGCGGGGGCAAGGGTCAGCAGCCCACAACCGTACGCGCGGGCGTGCCCGATGCCCCGGGTGAGCACACCCCGGAACAGGCTCGGGTCATCGACTTCGAGGACGCCGTCGTATGTGGCCGTCACCAGGGTGACTGGGCGTTGGCCGTGGTTGCGGGTGAAGCGGTGGACCTGGCGGTTGTAGGTGACGAGGTTGAGTTCCCCGTCGGCCTGCCGGACCACCGTGAATCCGCTGCGTTCCGCACGCTTTGTCAGCCACTCGACCTGCTGAACGGGGGTGACGTGCCCGTACCGTTGGGTCGTCGAGGTGTCGGGGGTCCGTCGACCGGTCCGGGTGGGATTCGCGGTGAGCCGGAAGGCCCACTGTTGGCCCTTGTCAAGAGAGTCGAGCAGACGCGCGTACGGTCGGGTCGTCCAGGTTTCGGTGCTGCTCGGCCAGCCGGCCTGCTCGACCAGGTGGGTCAGGTCGGGTGCGGTCGGGCTGACCACGTAGAGCACGATCTGTCGATCCTGCCGTTGGTCGAGGCGCCACAGGGTGCGGGCGTCGTCGCGGGTGTGGTCCTCGGGGTGGGGAAAGCCGGCTAGGACGGCGGCGTGCATCGCCTGTGGAGAGGCGAGCAATTTGCGTGCTCCCCGTCGGACCGGGTTCACGAGGAATCGGGTGAGGTACATCGTCATCCCTTACAGCGACGCAAGCGGGTCGTGGTCGGCCGGCGCGTTGCCGCCGGAGGCTGCGGCGGCAACCGAAGGACGGCCGTCGGGGTTGGGCACAACGACCCGGGTCCGGATGACCGCCCGCCATCCGTACTGCCGGTGGGCGGGGTCGAAGCTGATCGGCTGGTCCGGCAGGGTTTCGGTTACATCAGCCCCGGGCGGGGCGTCGCTGAGCACCTCCAACGGAACGGTCAGCTCTGCACGCTCACGTAGGCGTTTCGATGCCTGCCAGGGCCAGTCGCTTAGTGCTTCAGCGACTGTGCCGGTGTGGACGCCGAGGGAGGTCGGGGCTACCGGTGGGCAGGACCGGCGGCCGAGATAGAGCGGGAAGTGGGGCCGGCGCACCGCTTCGTGTAGCCCCTCGAGCAGCGATCGTTCACCACCGATCGCGGCGAGGAACACCGCGTCGGAGAGGTAGTAGCGGTTGGTCAGCGGCATGCTGTCGCGGCCGTCGAGGGTGCGAGCGACCTGGAAGTCGCGCAGTACCTGGCCGGGCTGGTCGATCCGGACCCCGAAGTCGAGGCTCAGCAGTTCGGTGAGGGGGTCGGTGCGTCGCAGCCCTTTCGCCGCGGCGAGCATGCCGATTACTCCACTCTTGGTAGGGGCGACCTCGGTGTGCCGCTGGGTGAAGCGGCTGGTCGCCCCCCAGGACTGGAGCGGTCCGGCCAGCCGCAGCAGCAAGACGGTCATGCGGGCGTACCGAGGCGATCCGCGACCGTCGCGCCGACGGCGTCGACCAGGCCGGGTAGCGGCAGCACTTCGCCGAGGGTGGCCAGCGCGGCGGTACGGCTGCCGACGTGGGTGACCCAGGCGGCGACGGCAGGGTCGCCGTACGCCTGCTCGACCTCGGTGGTGTGCTCGGCCAGCTTCTCGGCGGCGGCGGTGACCACGCCGGAACGGTCGCCGAACTGCCTCTCACGAACGGGCTCCTCGAAGGCGCCGACCAGGTTGACCGGCTGGGTGTCGCGTAGCCGCACCATGACAGCGTCGGGGCGGGTTCCGTTGGCGAAGGTGTTCCGCTTGCCGGACGGCATGCTGGTGGTGAAGGCGTGCAGGAACGCCTCCACGGCCCGCCGGGTGGCATCGGTGTCGCCGAGGGTGTCGTGTAGCCGGTCGACGTCGATGGTGGCGTACCGGTAGAGGGTGGAGGAGTTGAACTCGATCGTGCCGATCATGCCGGCACCGGTCTCCTGGTTGTCATGCTTACGGTCGTCGACAGCGG
>NZ_MUYZ01000437.1:0-3892 GCF_003013775.1 Micromonospora sp. MH33 | reverse complement strand
ACGACGGGCAGCGGGCCGCCGGCCCGAGCGCCGGCAGCGGCCGGTCCAGGCCGATCGGCGCGCCGCAGCCGTCACACCTCACCCGGTCCGGCACACCCGGGGGTACGGCGTACCGGGCGACCGCCAGCCGCAGCAGCGGTACGACCGCCAGCGCGGCCGACAGCCGGACGACGGGACGGCGGGCGGGGGCCGTCGGTGCGGCGGCCCGGACCCGTCCGGCGGTCATGCCGGCGCCCCCTGACGGTCGCTCAGGGTTCCACTCTGGAGCACGCAGAGTGATTTTCGCCCCACCGCCGTGTCGCGGATGGCGCGGAAAACGGCGTCGCAGCCGGGGTGGGCCGAGGCAGGGCGACCGGCTGCCCGCGAGGGACGGGCGGACCACCGGCCGAGGGGACGGATCGGACCAGAGGGGCCGTTGTCCCCCAATCCGCCGCCAACCCGTCCGCGTCCCGGACACCGGATGTCGCGTGCGGGTGAACGCACTCCTGCCACCGGCGGACCCGTCCGCGGGCCGCTCGTCGTCGTCCAGCCACCCACGGCCGCCACCACCCGTCATCACTCAGAGTGTTCGGATTAATTGCCTCTGTTGCATCGGCGGACGTCAGCCTATGCTCGCCCCTTGGGTACGACGCAACCCCCGATCAATTGGCGTCGGAGGCCGACCGGAGACAACAGGTTTCGAATTCGCTAAAGATCAGTACAGGTAAATGCAGCGGTAGCAGATGCGGCCCGGCCGTAGACATCCGGGCGCACTTCCGCATGCCCGGAGTGCGTTGACGCGACCACTCCGGGCCGCCACCGAGGAGGGCCCGGCGTTGCGCACACGGCAATCCCGCCGATGGGAAATCTGCCTGCTCAGCCTTGCTCTACTGGCCGCGACCGCCGGCTGCGGCAGCGAGCCGGAGGCGTCGGCCCGCCCGCTGACCGGGCGCGCCGCCGCACCCGTCGCGCATTCCAGCGCCGAGGAGGAATCAGCCGTAAAGGCCGCGCTCGCCGCCTATTCCGGCTATCTCGACGCGTCCCGGGCGGCGAGCTCGCGCAGCGATCCGGGTCATCCCGCACTGGCCCGATTCGTGGCGGATCCGTTGCTGACCCGGGTGCGGGTGGCAATTCGCGAGGCGAAGGAGCACGGCGCCATGCGTACCGGAAGACTTGTTTCCGATCCCACCGTCGTCTCGGTCGACCTGGCCGCCGATCCGCCCACCGTGGAGATCCAGGACTGCCTGGACGCGACCGGCTACCGACTCGTCTACGCCAAGGACCGCCGGGTCGTCCCCGGCACCCGCGGCGGGCGCTACCTGGCCACCGCCACCGCGACCCGCTACCCGGACGGCCGGTGGCTGATCAGCGCCGGCGCCGGACACCAGGACCAGCCGTGTTGACCTGGGGAGGAAGGGGTGTCCCGGCCCGGCCGACCCGGGCCGGGACGCCCCGCCGGCTGCTGCTCACCGCCGGTTTGGCGCTGCTGCTGACGCTGACCGGCGCGCCCACGCTGCTGCTGACCGGCGGGCCGGCCCGGGCCGGCAACCCCGGCGGCGAGTGCCCGCCCGGGCAGAACGACTGCAACGTCTGGGACGACGAACCCGGCACCCCGGGCGGGGGGCCGGGCGGCGGCGGCAATCCCGGCGGCGGAGGCGGGGACGGCGGCGGCGCCGCGAAGTGCCAGTGGAACGGCCGGGTCATCCCCTGCTACGACGAGTGGCTCGGCTGGTTCAACAACGGCGACGGCTGCTACTACAAGCTGTCCGAGCCCCAGCCCGCCGCGCCCGAGGGCCAGCAGTGGTATGTGCAGACCTGCAACGGCGGGGACCTCGGCACCCAGACCACCGTGCTGCGCGACGGGCCACCGCCCGGCTACGGCGCGCCGCCCGACCCGGAGGAACTGGCCCGCCGCGCGCTGGCCTCGATCTCGCTGCTGCCGCCCCGGGTCGCGGTCGCGCCCCGGCGCAGCAAGGGCCCCGGTCTCGTCGGGCTGCCGGTCTGGATGTGGGCCAGCGGCGGTGCGTCCTACTTCGGGCCACTCCGCGCCTCCGCCTCGGACCGCGGGCTGACCGTCGAGATCACCGCCCGGGTGACCCGGATCGTCTGGACCATGGGCGACGGCACCCAGGTCACCTGCACGAGGCCGGGCACGCCGTACGCCGCCGACGGCCCCCGGGCCGGGCGGACCTCCCCCGACTGCGGCTACGACCGCGGCTACGCCAGGGCCGGCACCTACCAGGTCAGCGCCACCACGTTCTGGACCGTCGAGTGGTCCGGCGGGGGCGAGAGCGGCGAGATCGCCCAGAGCCGGGTCAGCGGGACCGTCGCGGTGCAGATCAACGAACTTCAGGTGGTGACGCGGTGAGCGCGAGGAGTGAGCCGGGTTTGCGAGCCCCGCAGTCGCGAACGGAGGTGGCGCAGTGAGTGTGGCGACCCGGAACGGGACCCCGTTGGACGCGCCGGTGGCACCGCCCAAGGTGGTCCGGCAGCGGCGGATCCGCCCCGGCCTGCTCGGCCTGGCCGTGCTGCTGATCGCCCTCGGCGGGCTGGGCGCGGCCTTCGCGGTCACCTCGGTCCGCTCCACCGGCAGCTACCTCGCGGTGGCCCGGCCGGTCGAGGTGGGCCGGCAGCTCACCGCCGACGACCTGGTCCCGGTGCGGGTCTCCGGCGGGCGGGAGCTCCAGCCGGTGCCGGCCGCCCGGATCAAGGAGGTGCTGGGCCGGCGGGCCGCCGTCCGGCTCACCCCCGGCACGCTGCTGACGCCGGCCCAGCTCACCGACGCGCCGCTGCTCGGCCCCGGGCAGCAGCAGCTCGCGCTGGGGCTGGAGCCGAGCCGGGTGCCCGCCCGCAAGCTGCACCCCGGCGACAGGGTGCTGCTGGTCAGCACGCCGGACACCAGCGCCGGCGGCGCCGACGCGACGCGCGGCGGCGGCACCCGGTTCGAGGCCACCGTGATCGACACCGCCACTCCGGAGAACGACGACGTGGTGGTCTACCTGGCGCTGGCCGTCCGGGACGTGCCGGCCGTGGTGGCGCTGGCCGCGGACGACCGGATCGCGCTCGTGCTCACCGAGGCGGCCTGATGGCGATCATCGCCCTGGTCTCGGCGAAGGGCTCGCCGGGCGTCACCACCGCCGCCCTGGCCGCCGCGCTGAGCTGGCACCGGCGGCTGGTGCTGGCCGAGTGCGACCCGGCGGGCGGCTCGATCCTCGCCGGCTACCTGGGCGGGGCGCTGGACGGCCCGCGCGGTCTCGGCGAACTGGCCGTCGGGGAGTTGCGCGACGGCAACCTGGAGAGCGCCTTCTGGTCGCAGCTCGTCGACCTGGACGCGCCGAGGCGGGAGCGGCTGCTGCTGCCCGGCGTGGTCGACCCGGCCCAGGCCGGCAGCGTCGCCCCGCTCTGGCAGCGCTTCGCCGACTTCTTCACCGGCTTGGAGAGGGGCGTCCCGCCGTACGACGTGCTGGTCGACTGTGGCCGGCTGCAGGTCGCCGGTCCACCGTGGCCCGTGCTGCGGGCGGCGGCCGTGGTACTGCTGGTCACTCGGGCCCACCTGCCCGACCTGTCCGCCACCCGCGCCACGGTCAAGGCCATCGAGCGGGACTTCGCCGAGCACCGGATCCCCCGGGGCACCCTGCGCCTGCTGGTGGTCGGGGACGGACACGGCGGCAGCGAGATCAGCAAGGCGCTGCGGCTACCGGTGATCGCCCGGCTGCCGCACGACCCGCGTACCGCCGAGGTGCTCGGGCACGGCGGCACCGTACGCGCCAACCGGCCGCTCATACGCGCGGCCGGCGCGCTGGAGGTGCCGGTCCGGGCGCTGCTGGACCGGCGGCGGGCCCGGCTGGCCTGGCCGGGAGCCCCGGCCCCGCGCGCGGTGACCGCGCCGAGCACGCCGGGGGTGTCCGGTGCG
>NZ_MUYZ01000436.1:0-3898 GCF_003013775.1 Micromonospora sp. MH33 | reverse complement strand
GGTGGGGCGGGCGCGCCGTGAGCCGGGCTGGCCGGAATGCCGTGGCCGGGCCCGCCCGCGGCCGGCGCGCCACCGGAGAGCCGGTGGCTCCCCCACAGCGCGGGCGGCCGGACCGGCGATGGGGGCGGGTACGCCGGCCGGTCGGGGGCACCGTCACGCGGGTCCTCATAGGACGGACGCGGCAGCGGCGACCGGTGTTCATACGACACGTGGCAGCTCCTGGCTAGCGGGACTTCGCCCGGCCGATGATTTCACTGAGTGCACACGTTATCAACTGTCCGCGAGCATTCCCTGGGGTGCCCGGGCGCTGACCGCCGGCTCAGTCCGCGTCGGCCGTCCACAGTGGCGACTGCCGCTCGACCAGCGGTTACCTCCCAACCGGTACGTCGATTATGGACAATTGGTGGCCAATTTCGTAACGCTTGCCCGCTCTCCGTGACTCATGGTCCACTCTGTGCGCCGTGCACCGTGACGACGAGGGAGCGCCGTGTTGTCAGCCGACCCAGTCCGTGACGGTTCCGTCACCCGTCCCGAGGAACTCCTCGCCGAGCTCGCCGCGGTCCGCTCGGCCGCGGTCGCCGGCCGCGAGACGCACGTCGGTTTCCCGGTCGCCACCGACATCGACTACAGCCCGCTGGCGCCGCTGTTCGGCTCGTTGCTGAACAACATCGGTGACCCGTGGACCGACCCGGCCGGCGCCAACCACACCAAGCGCTACGAGCGGGAGGTGCTGGACTGGTTCGCCGACCTGTTCCAGGCACCGGTCGACGACCGCTGGGGCTACCTCACCTCCGGCGGCACCGAGGGCAACCTCTACGCGCTCTACCTGGCCCGGGCCCGGTTCCCCAAGGCCCTGGTCTACCACTCGGCCGACGCCCACTACTCGCTGCCCAAGTGCGTCGACATCCTCGGCCTCGACTCGGTGGTGGTCCGCACCGACGAGCGCGGCGAGATGGACTACGACGACCTGACCCGGATGGTCGACCGGCACCGGGACCGGCCGGCCATCGTGGCGGCCACCTGCGGCACCACGATGACCGAGGCCGCCGACGACGTACCGCGGATCCGGCGACTGCTCGCCCGCACGCCGGTCCGCCACCACCTGCACGTCGACGGCGCACTGGCCGGGGTCCCGCTGGCACTGGCCGACGGGCGGGCCACGCTGCGGCTGGATGCCACCGTGGACAGCATCTCCATCTCCGGCTACAAGTTCCTCGGCACCCCGGTGCCGTGCGGGGTGGTGCTGACCCGCCGCACCCTCCAGCAGCAGCTCGCCCGCTCCCCCAACTACACCGGCACGGTGGACACCACGATCAGCGGCTCACGCAGCGGCCACCCGGCGCTGCTGCTCTGGTACGCGATCCGCAGCCTGGGCCACGACGGCCTGCGGGAGCGCGCCGAGCGGGCCCGCGAGCTGGCCGCGTACGCGGTGGAGCGGCTCAACGAGGTGGGCTGGCCGGCGTGGCGGCACGAGCACGCCTTCACCGTGGTCTTTCCCACCCCGTCCCCGGCCGTGACGGCGAAGTGGGTGCTGGCGAGCAGCGCCGGCCGCAGCCACCTGATCTGCATGCCCGGCGTCACCCGCGAGACCGTCGACGCCTTCGTGGCCGACGTGGCGACCGGCGGCGCGCTGCCCAGGCAGCGGGAGCGGCAGGCACTGGCCCGCTGAGCCGACGCGAGGCACCCGGACCGGCCGCCGGCGTGCGCCGGCAAGCTGCGGTTCTGGGCCGTGCCGGGTGGCGCGGTGTCGTCGCGGCTGGTGTACGGGTGCGCGGTGCCGACCTGGGCCGCGTTGACCGCCGCGGTCAGGCGGTGCGGATGACGGTGCAGATGGCCGGGCCGTCGTCGGTGGCCCGCAGCAGGTAGCGGTAGCGCTCGCCGGGCACCGCCCGCCCCTGGCTGTCCAGGAACTCCCAGCACACCGCCACCTCGGTGAGCAGCGCGGAGACCTGCTGCACGTCCTCGATCTGCGCGTTGGCCGCGACCAGTTCCCGCTCCTGGTAGTCGGGGGCCGCGCCGACGAAGCTGAGCGCCACGGCTGCCGGCGAGGTGAACGAGAAGCTGTAGGTGTCGGCGACCACCAGCCCCGGCAACGCGTAGCAGCCGGCGATGGCGGGCACGTCGGCGGTGGTCAGCGCCACGCCGTACCGGTCGAAGAAGTCGGTGAGCGTGTCGAGGTCCGTGGAAGCCGTCACGCCGCTCTCCATTACCGGACGGCCGGTCCGGCAAACCTGGTCAGCGGGGCGGGATGCGAACCTCGATCTCCGCCCCGAGCTGGGCGCCGCCAGCAAGGTCGAGGTCGTCGCCGCTCCAGAACCGGCCCGGGTCGTACCAGTTGGGCCGCCGACCGGCGGGGAGCAGCCCCATCGCCTCGTAGGTAACGGCCACCACCTCCGCGCAGTACGCGGTCTCCAGCGCCCGGTCCCGGACCGGCACGCCGCCACCGTCGGCGATGGAGGGTTGGCCGCGGCGCAGGTTCGGCACCCGGCCGCGGGCCCAGCGCCAGGCGAGCTGCGCCGTGGACGGGAACGGGGTGCCGTCGAGGCGCGCCACGGTCCGCAGCACCGCCTCCTCCATCGCGGTGTCCGCCGGCGGTTCGAGCTGGCGGAGCCAGGCCCGCTGGCCGTACCGGTTGGCCCAGACGCAGACCGCGTCCCGCAGGTCGTGCAGCTGCACGCCGCGCTGGTGGGTGCCGGTCCACATGTCCGGCAGCGAGCGACCCAGCTCGGCGTGCCACATCAGCGGCGGCATGTCGTCGAGCACCACGGCCATGCCGACGTGGTTGACCGGGCTGTTGGTGGTGAGCTGGATGGCCCGGTCGGGCACGCTGCGCCCGCGGAACACCCACAGGTCGCCGGTGCGGGTCAGCTCCACGGCCTCGTCCAGGCTGATGCTCATGGAGGACTACCCTAAGCCGATGCGGCAACGGATGCGGTGGTGGAAGCTGCTCGGGCTGGCCGGCCTCGCCGGCGTGGCGGCGACCGGCGTGGTCGTGGCCCGAGCGGAACGGCGGCGCCGGGCGTACACCCCGGAGGAGATCCGGGACCGGTTGCGCGAGCGGCACGCGAAGGCCGGCGACCGGCCTTCCTGAACCGACCGCGGGCTCACCGGTCGGTGCGGCGCACCGCTTCGTCCAGGGCCTCGGGGGTACGACCGACGAGCGCGCCGCCGTCGTCCAGCAGCAGGATGGGGCGCTGGATCAGCTCGGGGTGCGCGACCATCGCGGCCACCCAGCGCGGCTCCGTGGCGTCGTCCCGGGGCCAGTCCGCCATGCCCAGCTCGGTCGCGGCGGGCTCGCCGGTGCGGCAGATGTCCCAGGCCCGCGCGTCCAGCCGGCGCAGCACCTCGGTCAACTCCTCCGCACTCGGCGGCTCCGCCAGGTACGCCCGCAGCCGGTAGGGCACCCGCGCCTCGTCCAGCGAGGCCCGGGCGGTGGCGCACTTCGAGCAGGACGGGTTGTGCCAGATCTCCATGCCCGACATGGTGGCACGCCCACTGTGGAGGACTGACGGGGCGGCGGACCGCGCGGCCACCGTCTGTCCGCTTCCGGAGCGGCGGCGAGAGGATCCGGTCGCCCTCGCCGGATCTTGGCGAGTTGCCGTCAGCTGGGAACGGAACTCGCCAAGATCTCGAATGCGCGATCCCGAACGCCCGGTGCTGGTGTCCGGCGACGGGCGCGGATCCCGGAATGTCCCGATCCGTGGTGCTCGGGCCGGCTGTGCGATGCGGGGCGCTTGAGGCCGGGTGGCCGCCCCCGGCCCCTGGCGATCCGGTGTTCGGACGAGGCGGCACACCTTGGGGTGGATGTCGGGTCCGCACGGCCCGCTCTGGGGTCGGTGTCCGGTTTCGGCGACGTTGGGTGGTGGCCGGCGCCACCGTGGTGGCGGAATCATGGCGG
>NZ_MUYZ01000435.1:0-3908 GCF_003013775.1 Micromonospora sp. MH33 | reverse complement strand
GGCGTGCTCGCCGTCGCCACCCAACGCAGGGACCGGCCGGAGACCCACGCCCTGCTGGCCGCGCTGGCCGACCTGCATGTCCACGGCGTCCCGGTGACCTGGGCACCGTGGTTCGCCGACACCGGCGTGACCCGCGTCGACCTGCCCACCTACGCCTTCCAGCACCAGCGGTTCTGGCCGGCGTCGGGCCGCCCCCGACGCGGGGACGTGTCGGGTGCCGGGCTGAGCGACGCCGGGCACCCGCTGCTCGGCGCGGCCGTGGACCTGGCCGGCGACGACGAGGTGGTGTTGACGGGCCGGCTGTCCCTGGCCGCGCACCCCTGGCTGGCCGACCACGCGGTGTCCGGCGTGACGCTGGTCCCGGGCACCGCGCTCGTGGAGCTTGCCGTCCGGGCCGGCGACGAGGTCGGCGTGTCCCGGCTCCGGGAGCTGACCGTCGCCACGCCGCTTGTCGTACCCGACACCGGGGGCCTGCGTATCCAGGTACGGGTCGACGGGACCGGCACCTCTCCGCGGCGCGCCGTCACCATCTACTCCCGCCCCGACGCCGAGCCCGAGGCGGGCTGGGTGCGGCACGCGGACGGCATTCTCGAACCGTCCTCTCCCGACGAGCCCACGGTGGGCGCCTGGCCGCCGGCCGACGCGTCCGAGGTGGACGTGACCGGCTGGTACGCGGCTCTCGCCGAGCACGGCCTGACGTACGGGCCGACGTTCCAGGGGCTGCGGCGGGCCTGGGTCGGCGACGACACGGCGTACGCGGAGGTGGCCCTGCCGGACGACGCGGCGGCCGGCGCCGCGCGGTTCGGTGTCCACCCGGCGCTGCTGGACGCCGCTTTGCACCCGATCGGGCTGTTGCTGACCGACGAGGCGACCGGGCCGCGCGTGCCGTTCGCCTTCGAGGGCGCGCAGGTTCACGCCTCCGGCGCTGCCGTGCTCCGGGTACGGCTGACCCGGGCCGGCGGCGGGGTACGGCTGGTGGCCTGCGACGAGTCCGGCGCGCCGGTCGTGTCGGTGGACTCGCTCATCCTGCGCCAGATGACCGGCCTGCCCGCCCCGAGCGCCGCGGCCCGGTCCCTCTTCGAGGTGCGCTGGCAGGCCGAGGAGGCCCCTGCGGCACGGCAGACGTCAGGCTGGGCGGTACTTGCCGCGACCGGCGGCGTTACGGCCGACGGGCCGGTGGACGTGCTGCGCGGCGGGCTGCCGGTGTATCCGGACGTGCCGGCGGTGCTCGCCGGGACCGGAGACGGGCCGGCGGACGAGCCGCGTGGCGGGCTGCCGGTGTATCGAGACATGTCAGCGGTGCTCGCCGCAGTCGAGGCGGGAGCGGACGTCCCCCGGGTGCTGATCCTGCCGGTGGCGGCGTTGCCCGGCGTCGACGTGCCGTCGGCGGTCCGGGCGGCGGCGTCGGACGTGCTCGCGGTGGTGCAGGCGTGGCTGGCCGCGGACGCGCTGGCCGACTCGCGGCTGGTGGTGCTGACCCGCGGCGCGGTGGCGGCCCGGGACGACGACCGGGTCACCGACCTGGCCGGCGCCTCGGTGTGGGGGCTGCTCCGCTCGGCCCAGTCGGAGCACCCGGACCGCATCGTGCTGGCCGACCTCGACCGGGATCCGGACAAGGCGGTCCGCGCGGTGCCGGCCGACCTCGGCCGGGACCTGGACGAGGCTGTTCTCGCGGTGCTGGCTGGCGTCGTCGAGGACCTGTCGGCCACTGGGGCGCAGGTGGCGCTGCGCGGCGAGGAGGTGCTGATCCCGCGCCTGGTCCGGGCCGCAGTGCCGCCGGCCGGGGACGCGCCGGCCCTCGGCGACGGCACGGTGCTGGTCACCGGCGGCACGGGGTCGTTGGGCGCGCTGGTGGCGGAGCGTCTGGTCACCGCGCACGGGGTGCGGTCGCTGCTGCTGGTGTCGCGGCAGGGGCCGGCCGCCGCGGGCGCGGACGCGCTGGTCGAGCGGCTGACCGGTCTGGGCGCGTCGGCGCGGGTGGTCGCGTGTGACGTGACGGACCGGGAGCAGGTGGCCGGGCTGGTGGCCGAGGTGACCACGGCGGGCCGGCTGACGGGTGTGGTGCACACCGCCGGTGTGCTGGACGACGGTGTGGTGTCGTCGATCAGCGCGGAACGGTTGGCGGGTGTGCTGGCGCCGAAGGTGTCGGCGGGTTGGTGGCTGCACGAGGCCACGGCGGGTCTGGATCTGGACCTGTTCGTGGTGTTCTCGTCCGTCGCGGGGGTGCTCGGCTCTCCGGGTCAGGCCGCCTACGCCGCGGGCAACGGGTTCCTGGACGCGCTGGCCGCGTATCGCCGGCAGGCGGGTCTGCCGGCGGTCAGCCTGGCGTGGGGGATGTGGGACACCGCCGGCATGGCGGCGTCGCTGTCCGAGGCGGACCGGGCGCGGTCGGCTCGGGCCGGCCTGACGCCGATGAGCGTCGAGGTCGGGCTGGAGCTGTTCGACGCCGCCCTGGGCGCGGACCGGCCGGTCCTGGTGCCCACGGTGATCGACCTGCCCGCGCTGCGCGCGGCGGCCTCCAGCGCGACGGTGCCGCCGATGCTGGCCACGCTCGTCGGTGCCACGGCGACCCGCCGCCAGGCGGGCACCGGCGGTTGGGCCGGCCGACTCGCCGGGCTCACCGAGGACGAGGGTCGGGCCCAGGTCGCGCTGCTGGTCCGGGGCCTGGTGGCGCAGGTGCTGGGGCATGGCGGCGCGGAGGCGGTGCCGGTGGACCGGGCGTTCCGGGAGTTGGGTTTCGACTCGTTGACGGCGGTGGATCTGCGTAACCGGGTGAACGCGGCTACCGGGTTGCGGTTGGCTTCGACGTTGGTGTTCGACTATCCGACGCCTGCGGCGCTGGCGGGGTACGTGTACGAGCAGCTCACCGGTGAAGTTGCGGGCCGCGCGGACGCGGCGGTGACCGCGGGGGTGGATGAGCCGATCGCCATCGTGGGGATGGCCTGCCGGTATCCGGGCGGGGTGGAGAGCCCGGACCAGCTGTGGGAGCTGCTGGCCGCCGGGGGCGACGGCATCGGCGAGTTCCCCACCGACCGGGGCTGGGACCTCGACAACCTCTTCCACCACGACCCCGACCACCCCGGCACCTCGTACGCCCGGCAGGGCGGCTTCCTCGCCGGGGCGGCCGGGTTCGACCCCGCGTTCTTCGGCATCTCGCCCCGCGAGGCCGTCGCCATGGACCCTCAGCAGCGGCTGCTGCTGGAGGCGTCGTGGGAGACGTTCGAGTCCGCCGGCCTCGACCCGGCGCGGCTGCGCGGCTCCCGCACGGGCGTGTTCGCCGGCCTCATGTACCACGACTACGCCTCCCAGGTGCAGGAGCTGCCGGAGGGCATCGAGGGCTACATCGGCACCGGCAACTCCGGCAGCGTGGTGTCCGGCCGGGTGGCGTACACGTTCGGCCTCGAAGGCCCGGCGGTCACCGTGGACACCGCCTGCTCCTCCAGCCTGGTGGCCCTGCACCTCGCCGTGCAGGCGCTCCGGTCGGGGGAGTGCGACCTCGCCCTCGCCGGTGGCGTGACCGTGATGGCCACCCCCGGGACGTTCATCGACTTCTCCCGGCAGCGGGGGCTCGCCGCCGACGGCCGGTGCAAGTCGTTCGCCGCCTCGGCGGACGGCACCGGCTGGTCCGAAGGCGTGGGCCTGCTGCTGGTACAGCGGCTCTCCGACGCCCGGCGCGACGGCCGGCGCATCCTCGCCGTGGTGCGGGGCACCGCCGTCAACCAGGATGGCGCCTCGAACGGCCTCACCGCGCCCAACGGTCCCTCACAGCAGCGGGTAATCCGGCAGGCCCTCGCCAACGCCCGCCTGACCGTGGCCGACGTGGACGCCGTCGAGGCGCACGGGACGGGCACGACCCTCGGTGATCCGATCGAGGCGCAGGCGTTGCTGGCGACGTATGGGCAGGACCG
>NZ_MUYZ01000434.1:826-3915 GCF_003013775.1 Micromonospora sp. MH33 | reverse complement strand
GCGACGAGCGCCTCGCCGCGCGGGCCGTCGGCCAGCACCAGGCACCGGCCCAGCGGGACGACGGTCCGCGCCGGGGCGGCCTGCCGCCACACCGGCACCGCGAACCACTCCGGCAGCGGCCGGGGCCCGGTCTCGACCGGCGCCGCCGCCTGCTCCACCGGATCCGGCTCGACCCAGTAGCGGCGCCGCTCGAAGGGGTACGTGGGCAACGGCACCCGCCGGGCGTCGGGGTCGACGGCCAGGGTGACCGGCACCCCGGCGCACCAGAGCGCACCGGCGCTGCCGAGCAGGGTGGCCAGGTCGCCGACCGGTTCGCCCGGCCCGGGCAGGCTGCACAGCGGGGTCAGTTTCCGCTGCGCCTCGGACGCCTTGGCGACCTGCATCCGGGCCAGGTTGGCGAGCTGCCGGCCCGGGCCGCACTCGACCAGCGCCCAGGTGCCCTCGGCGAGCAGCGTGGCCACGCAGGCGCCGAAACGGACCGGCCGGCGCAGGTGCGCCGCCCAGTACGCCGGGTCGGTGGCCTCCGCCTCGGTGATCCAGGTGCCGGTCACGTTGGACAGGAACGGCACGGCCGGCGGGCGCAGCGGCACGCTCGCCATCAGCGCGGTGAACTCGTCGAGGATCGGGTCCATCATCGGCGAGTGGAAGGCGTGCGAGGTCCGCAGCAGCTTGGACTTGTTCTTGCCGCCCAGGCTCGCGGCGAACTCCTCGACCAGCGCGGTCTCGCCGGCCACCACGCAGGTGCCCGGTCCGTTGACGGTGGCCACCGAGAGCCCGGCGGGCAGCCGGTCGGCGACCGCCGACTCGTCCAGCGTCACGGCGAGCATCGAGCCGGCCGGCAGCGAGTGCATGAGCCGGCCCCGGGCGGCGACCACCCGCAGCGCGTCGGGGAGGCTCAGCACGCCGGCCACGGTGGCGGCGACGTACTCGCCGATGGAGTGGCCGAGCATCGCGGCCGGGGCGGCCCCGGCGCGCTGCCAGGCGGCGGCGAGGGCGTACTCGACGGTGAACAGGGCGGGCTGGGTGTAGCGGGTCTGGGTGAGCTTCTCCCCCGCCTCCGGGTCACGGCCGAGGATCAGGTCCCGGATGTCCAGGCCCAGCTCGGGGCGGAGCAGCTCGGCGCACTCGTCCACGGTGGCCGCGAAGGCCGGGTCCTCGGCGTAGAGCTCGGCGCCCATGCCGGCGTACTGGGAACCCTGGCCGCTGAACAGGAAGGCCACCCGCGGGGCCGGGCCGTCGAGGGCACCCCGGTGCCCCTTGCGCTTGTCGCGCAGGGCGGCCGCGGCGGACGGCAGGTCGGTGGCGACCACGGCGGCGCGGTGCGGGTACTGCTGGCGGCCGACCCGCAGGGTGTGCGCGACGTCGGCGAGAAGTTCGGGACCACCCGCCGTGCCGCTCTCCAGGTGGTCGGCGAGGCGCTTGACCGCGGTGTCCAGCGCGGACGGGGTCTTCGCCGAGACCTGCAGCAGGTGGGCCGGGCGGATCCGCCGCTCGGCCCGGTACGCGGCCGGCGCCTCCTCCAGCACCACGTGCGCGTTGGTGCCGCCGATGCCGAACGAGCTGACCCCGGCGCGCCGCGGCCCGCCGTCGGTGTCCCACTTGGTCAGCGTGTTCGCCACGTAGAACGGGGTGTCGGCGAAGTCGATGGCCGGGTTCGCGGTCTCGTAGTTGATGGTCGGCGGGATCAGGCCGTGCTCCATGGCGAGCACCGTCTTGATCACGCTGACGATGCCCGAGGGCTGGCTGAGGTGGCCGATGTTGGACTTCACCGACCCGATGCCGCACCAGCCCCGGTCGTCGGTGTCCTTGGTGTACACCGCGGAGAGGGCGGCGACCTCGATCGGGTCGCCCAGCGCCGTGCCGGTGCCGTGCGCCTCGACGTAGCTGATGGTGCGCGGGTCGATGCCGGCCAGGCCGACCGCCTGGGCCACCGCCTCGATCTGCCCGTCGATGCTGGGGGCGGTGAAGCCGACCTTGCCGGCGCCGTCGTTGTTGATCGCGTTGCCGAGCACCACGGCGCGGATGGTGTCGCCGTCGGCGATCGCGTCGGAGAGGCGCTTGAGCAGGGTCACCCCGACGCCGCTGCCCCAGACCGTGCCGTTGGCCCCGGCGTCGAACGGGCGGCACCGGCCGTCCGGCGAGGTGAAGCCGTCCATGCCGAGGTAGCCGACGTGCGGCAGCTCGATGTTCACGCCACCGGCCAGAGCCATGTCGCACTCGCCGTTGCGCAGCGCCTCGCAGGCCAGGTGGAACGCCACCAGCGAGGTGGAGCAGGCGGTGTGCACGGTCAGGCTCGGCCCGCGCAGGTCGAGCCGGTAGGAGACGTTGGTGGCCACGTAGTTCGGCGAGTTGCCGGTGGCCAGGGAGACCGCGCCGTGCGGGCTGCCGCCCACCCGCTTGTTGCGCAGCACGTTGCGGTGCAGGTAGGTGTTGCCGCCGGTGCCGGCGTAGACGCCGACCGCGCCGTCGTAGCGGGCCGGGTCGTAGCCGGCGTCCTGGAGCGCGGTGTAGCAGCTCTCCAGGAAGAGCCGGTGCTGCGGGTCGGTGATCTCGGCCTCGCGGGCGGTCATCCCGAACAGGCCGGCGTCGAACTCGTCGTAGCCGTCGACCAGCGGGGCCCGGCTGACCCAGCCGGGATCGTCGACCTCCTCGGGGGTGGCGCCACGGGCGAGCTGTTCCTCGCGGGTCAGCTCGGTCACCGACTCGACGCCGTCGACCAGGTTGCGCCAGAACTCGTCGACGTCGGCCGCGCCGGGCAGGCGGGCGGCGAGCCCGACGATCGCGATGGGTTCGATGCCGTCGTCGGTGGAGGAAAAGTCGTTCTGCATCGGAGGTGTCCTTAGCTCACGCGGTACGTCGGGGAGGGGTTGCGGCGTCACGGCTGGTTCGGTCGTCGGGGTGGGGTACGGCGGGCGCGGCCCCGCCGGGCGGCGGCCCGCAGCGCGGCGCGGGCCAGTTCCGGCCGGTCGGCGGCGCCGTCGAGGCTGGCGGCGAGGGCCCGCACGGTCGGGTGGCGGAACAGGTCGAGCATCGTGAGGGAGCGGCCGGTGGCCTCGGTGAGCCGGGCGTGCACCGCGGCGAGCGCCATC
>NZ_MUYZ01000434.1:0-779 GCF_003013775.1 Micromonospora sp. MH33 | reverse complement strand
CGGTCCCGGCCGAGCACCTCCCGCCAGATGCCGGCGATCAGCTCCTCCGTGGGGGTGAGCGCGTCCGGCCCGGTGGGCAGCGGGGCCCGGGCCGGCTCGGCGGCGGCCACGGTCATCGCGCCCAGCGCCGGCACCCGTACCGCCGGCCGGGGCAGCTCGGGGGCGACCGCGTCGGCGGGCGCGTCCGGGTCGGCCGCGAGGGCGCCGACCAGGGCGGCCAGGTCGGCCAGGAGCGCCTCGATCCGGGCCGCGTCGAACAGGTCCGGGTTGTGCACCACCTCGACGCCGGCCCGGCCGTCCCGTTCCACCACGTAGACGGTGATGTCGAAGGGCGAGCCGGGCTTCGGCACCGGCACCGGCTCGACCGCCAGGCCGGTCAGCGCGAGCCGGGGCGGGACGAAGTTGAGCACGTTGAACAGCACCTGCACGAGCGGGGCGCGGGAGGTGTCCCGGCCGACGCCGAGCGCCTCGACGATCCGTTCCAGCGGCGCACCGGGGTGCTCGGTGACCGCGTGCAGCTCGGCGGCGCACCGGTCGACGAGCCCGGCGAAGGTCGCCCCGCCGGTGCGGACCCGCACCGGCACGGTGTCGATGAAGAAGCCGATGACGTCGTCGAAGGCGGCCAGCCGGCGGTCGGCGACGATCGCGCCGAGCACGTGGTCGTCGCCGCCGGTGAGCCGGCGCAGCAGCTCGCCGAAGCCGGCCAGCAGCACGGCCGCCACGGTGGTGCCGCGCCGGGCGGCCAGCTCGCGCACGGCCCGGTCGGCCGCCTCGGTGAG
>NZ_MUYZ01000433.1:0-3916 GCF_003013775.1 Micromonospora sp. MH33 | reverse complement strand
GGCGGGGTCTCGGCGCCGGCGCGGACGAGCCGGCGGGCGAACAGGCCGGAGGTGCGCACGGCGAGCTGGTCCTCGTGCCCGAGGCCGCCGAGGGCGACGGCGAGCCGGCCCCGGGCCCGCCGGTCCAGGGTGGACGGCAGGTCGACCAGGCCGCCCCAGCGGTCGGGGTGTTCCAGGGCGACGACCCGCCCGAGGCCCCAGGCCAGGGCCTGCCGGGGGTGGTCGAGCGGGTCGGCCCGGCCGGTGGAGACGGCGCCGCGGGTGGCGCACCAGAGGGGGGCGCCGCTTCCGAGGTCACCGAGGGCCTGCACGAGGGCGAGGGTGCCGGCGAGCCCGGCGGGCACGACCGGACGGTCCGGGTGGGCGGCCTCGTCGAGGGCGAGCAGGGAGAGCACCCCGGCGACAGCGTCGAGGTCAAGGTCGGCGAGCTGCCCGGCCAGCGCCGCGCGGTCCGGGTCGGCGACCGACACCGGGACGACACCGGCCCCGGCCTCGCCGAGGGCCTGGACGACCTGCCCGACCAACGGATCACCGGCGTACGCGGCGGGCGCCACGAGCAGCCAGGTGCCGGGCAGCCGGACGGACGACGCGGCGGCGAGCGGCTGCCAGCGCACCCGGTAGCGCCAGGCGTCCACGGTCGACTCGTCGCGGCGGCGCTGCCGCCATTCGGAGAGCAGCGGCAGCGCCCCGTCCAGCGCCCGGGCCTCGGTCTCGTCGATGCGCATGGCGGCGGCGACGGCCTCGGCGTCGGCCCGCTCGACGGCGTCCCAGAACTGGCGGTCGGCCGGGTCCTCGACGGTGGCCACCGGGCCGGTCCGCACCGGCGTCTCCGGCCAGTACCGCCGCCGGTGGAAGGCGTACGTGGGCAGCGGCACGGCCGGGCCGGAGCCCACGCCGCACACCGCGTTCCAGTCCACGCCGACGCCCCGGACGTGCAGCTCGGCCAGGGCGGTGAGCATCCGGGGCCAGCCGCCGGCGTCGCGGCGCAGGGTGTTCACCACGGCGGCCTCGTGCTCGCCGGCGTCGATGGTCTCCTGCATCCCGAAGCTGAGCACCGGGTGGGGGCCGACCTCCAGGAACACCTGGTGGCCGTCGGCGAGCAGGCTGCGTACGGCCTGCTCGAAGTTCACCGTCTCCCGCAGGTTGCGGTACCAGTAGCCGGCGTCAAGGGTGGTGGTGTCGGCCTGCCGGCCGGTGAGCGCCGAGTAGAAGGGCACCTCGGCGGGACGGGCCGTGATCCCGTCCAGGCTGGCCAGGAGCCGGTCGGCGACGGCCTCGACGTGCGGCGAGTGCGAGGCGTAGTCGACGTCGAGGGGGCGGGTCCGCACCTCGTCGGCCGCGCAGGCGGCGACCAGTTCGGCGAGGGCGTCGGGGTCACCGGCGACCACCACGGATCCGGGGCCGTTGACGACCGCCACGGAGAGCCGGCCGTCCCACCGCTCCAGCAGCCGGCGGGCCTGGTCGGCGGGCAGGCTGACGGAGACCATGCCGCCCTTGCCGGCGATGTCGGCGAGCACCTGGCTGCGCAGGGCGACGATCCGGGCGGCATCCTCGAGGGAGAGGGCGCCGGCCACGCAGGCGGCGGCGATCTCGCCCTGGGAGTGCCCGACCACCGCGCCCGGCCGTACGCCGAGGGAGCGCCACAGCCGGGCCAGGGAGACCAGCACCGCCCAGAGGGTGGGCTGCACCACGCCGGAGGCGACCAGCGGCGGGGCGCCGTCGGCGCCGCGCAGCACGTCGGTCAGCGACCAGTCGACCCAGGGGGCGAGGACGGCCTCGCACTCGGCGATCGACGCGGCGAAGACGGGCGAGCTGTCCAGCAGGTCGACGGCCATCCCGGGCCAGTGGGCGCCGTGTCCGGAGAAGACGAAGACGGGCGCGCTGTTGCGCAGCGCCGTACCGGTCACGACGGTGGGGTCGAGCTCGCCGTCGGCGAGCGCGGTGAGGCCCCGGACCAGCTGGTCCCGGTCCTGGCCGAGCACGACGGCCCGGTGCGGGAACGACGCCCGGGTGGTCGCGAGGGCGTACGCCATCTCGGCCGGACCGATCTCCGGGTACGCGGCGAGGTGGGACCGCAGCCGGGCGGCCTGTTCCGGCAGCGCGGCCCGGTCGGCGGCGGAGAGCGCGAGCGGGACGATCCCGGCGTCGGCGGCGGCGCCCGGCTGGAACTCCGCCGGGACCGTGTGCTCGGGGGCGTGTTCCAGCACGACGTGCGCGTTGGTGCCGGAGATGCCGAACGAGGAGACGGCCGCCCGGCGGGGCCGGTCCACGGCCGGCCACGGGGTCGCCTCGGTCGCCAGGGCGACGGCCCCGGCGGTCCAGTCGACGTGCGGGGAGGGCTCGTCCACGTGCAGCGTCGGCGGGACGATGCCGTGCCGCATGGCCAGGACCATCTTGATGACGCCGGCCACGCCGGCCGCGGCCTGGGTGTGGCCGATGTTGGACTTGATCGAACCGAGCAGCAGCGGTGCGGTGTCCCCCCGGTCCTGCCCGTACGTGGCCAGCAGGGCCTGCGCCTCGATCGGGTCGCCGAGGGTGGTGCCGGTGCCGTGGGCCTCGACGGCGTCCACGTCCGCCACGGTCAGCCGCGCGTTGGCGAGGGCCTGCCGGATCACCCGCTGCTGCGACGGCCCGTTCGGCGCGGTCAGGCCGTTCGACGCGCCGTCCTGGTTGACGGCGGTGCCCCGCACCACGGCGAGGACGCGACGACCGTCGCGCTGGGCGTCGGAGAGGCGCTGCACCAGCAGCACGCCGGCGCCCTCGCCCCAGCCGGTGCCGTCGGCTGCCGCCGCGAACGACTTGCACCGGCCGTCGGTGGACAGCCCGCGCTGCCGGGAGAACTCGATGAACGTGCCGGGGGTGGCCATCACCGTCACGCCACCGGCGAGGGCGAGGTCGCACTCCCCCGACCGCAGCGCCTGCACCGCGAGGTGCAGCGCCACCAGGGACGACGAGCAGGCGGTGTCGACGGTGACCGCGGGGCCTTCGAGGCCGAACGTGTACGCCACCCGCCCGGACAGGACGCTGGCGGAGGTGCCGGTGCCGATGTAGCCCTCGACCTCGGCGGGCACCTCCATGAGGCGGGAGGCGTAGTCGTGGTACATCACGCCGGCGAACACGCCGGTGCGGGAGCCGCGCAGCCGCTGCGGGTCGAGGCCGGCGGACTCGAACGTCTCCCACGACGCCTCCAGCAGCAGCCGCTGCTGCGGGTCCATGGCCAGGGCCTCACGCGGGCTGATGCCGAAGAACCCGGGGTCGAACTCCGCGGCCCCGTACAGGAACCCGCCGTGGCGGGTGTACGACGTGCCGCTGCGGTCCGGGTCGGGGTCGAAGAGGCCGTCGAGGTCCCAGCCCCGATCGGCCGGGAAATCCGAGATCCCGTCGCCTCCCGCGGCCAGCAGCTCCCACAACTGCTCCGGGTTGTCCACGCCGCCCGGGTACCGGCACGCCATGCCCACGATCGCGATCGGCTCGTCGAAGCCGGTCGTCGTCGCCTCGGCCGGGCCGGCCGCGTCCGCCCGGCCACCGGCCAGCTCGGCGTACACATGCCCGGCGAGGATCTGCGGCGTCGGGTAGTCGAACACCAGCGTGGAGGCCAGCCGCAGCCCGGTGGCGGCGTTGATCCGGTTGCGCAGGTCCACGGCGGTCAGCGAGTCGAAGCCCAGCTCGCGGAACGCCCGGTCCACCGGCACCGCGTCCGCGCCGCCGTGCCCGAGGACCTGGGCGACCAGGCCGCGGACGAGGGCGTCGACCTGCTCGCGGGCCTCCTGCGGGTCCAGGCCGGCCAGCCGGGCGGCCCAGTTGCCCCGCCCCGCCTGCCGGCGGGCGGTGACCGGGCCGAGCAGCGCCCGCAGCAGGGACGGCACCTGGCCGCCGACGATCTGGGCCCGCATCGCCGGCACGTCGATGGCGGCCG
>NZ_MUYZ01000432.1:0-3979 GCF_003013775.1 Micromonospora sp. MH33 | reverse complement strand
GGGCCAGCCGGAGCCGGACGGTGTCCGGGCCCAGCGGGCGCACCCGGGCGGGCACCGCGGCCGAGCCGACGTGCAGGGTGAGGGTGGCCGGCAGGTCGGCGGCCGGGTCACCGGCGAGGCGCACGTCGAGCAGGTCGGTGCGGCGGAACCGGCCCGGGGTGAGCAGGGCGTCGCCGCGGGCCACCCGGTCCCGGGACACCCCGCGCAGGTTCACCGCCACCCGGGCCACCGCGTCGACCTCGCCGTGGGCGGTGTTCAGCGCGTGCAGGCCGCGGACCCGGACCGGTTCCCCGGTGGCGGCCAGTTCGAGCTGGTCGCCGACGCGCAGCCGGCCGCCGCCGAGGGTGCCGGTGACGACCGTGCCACTGCCCCGGATGGTGAACGAGCGGTCCACCCAGAGCCGGACCGGGGCGTCGCGGGCCGGGTCGGGCAGCCGGGCCACCAACCGGTCCAGCGCGGCCCGCAGCTCGGGCAGGCCGGCGCCGGTGACCGCGCTGACCGGCACCGCCTCCACCGCACCGAGCGAGGTCGCGGCGAGCTCCGCCCGGGCCCGGGCCAGGGCCGGCCCCGGATCGGCCAGGTCGGCGCGGGTCACCGCCAGCAGCCCGTACGACACCCCCAGCGCGTCCAGGGCGGCCAGGTGCTCCGCGGACTGCGGCATCCAGCCCTCGTCGGCGCCGACCACGATCAGCGCGGCCGGGACCGGCCCGACGCCGGCGAGCATGTTCGGCACGAACCGCTCGTGCCCGGGCACGTCGACGAAGGCGATGGTGCCGCCGGAGGGCAGCGTGGTCCAGGCGAAGCCGAGGTCGATGGTCATTCCCCGGCGGCGTTCCTCCGCCCACCGGTCCGGTTCCATCCCGGTCAGCGCCCGCACCAGGGTGGACTTGCCGTGGTCGACGTGCCCGGCGGTGGCCACCACCCACACGGTCAGGCCCCGACCCGCAGGATCGCGGCCCGCACGTCCGGGTCCGCGTCGGCGGGCACGCACCGCAGGTCGAGCAGGAGCCGGCCGTGCAGCACCCGCCCGAGGATCGGCGGCGCGCCGGTGCGCAGCGGCTCGGCGTACCGCTCGGGCAGGCTCAGCGCCCAGGAGTCGAGTTCGACCCCCGGTGCGCCACCGCCGCCGACCACCGCCGCGCTGGGCACCACCTC
Source organism: Micromonospora sp. MH33 (assembly GCF_003013775.1). Classification (NCBI taxonomy): domain Bacteria; kingdom Bacillati; phylum Actinomycetota; class Actinomycetes; order Micromonosporales; family Micromonosporaceae; genus Micromonospora; species Micromonospora sp. MH33. Next base: position 2,824 of record NZ_MUYZ01000432.1, on the reverse strand, counting down.
CGCCTTGCAGCCGTCCTCGCCGAGCCGGTCGCGGAGCCGTTCGGTGCGGGCGCGCAGCGCACCCGGCTCGGCGTGCAGGGCGTCCCGGGTCGGGGTGGTCGGCGCGTGGAGGGTGGCGGCGAGCGCGGCCAGGGTCAGCTTGTCGACCCGCAGCGCCCGGGCCAGGGGGTGCCGGCGCAGCCGCTCGACCAGGTCGGCCGCGCCGAGCAGCAGGCCGGCCTGCGGTCCGCCGAGCAGCTTGTCGCCGCTGGCGGTCACCAGGTGCGCGCCGGCGCGCAGCGTGGTGGCGGCGTCCGGCTCGTCGGGCAGCAGCGGGTCGGGGGCGAGCAGCCCGGAGCCGATGTCGGCGACCACCGGCACGCCGAGGGTGGCCAGGTCGCCGACGGGCACGGCCGAGGTGAAGCCGGTGACCCGGAAGTTCGACGGGTGCACCTTGAGCACGAACCCGGTGCGCGGGCCGACGGCAGCGGCGTAGTCGGCGAGGCCGGTGCGGTTGGTGGTGCCCACCTCGCGGAGCCGGGCGCCAGTGCTCTCCAGCAGGTCGGGCAGGCGGAACCCGTCGCCGATCTCGACGAGTTCGCCGCGGCTGACCACGATCTCCCGGTCCGCGGCGAGCGCCGTGGCGGCGAGGACCAGGGCGGCGGCGCCGTTGTTGACCACGTGCACGGCCGGCGCGTCGGGCACGGCGGCGGCGAGCGCGTCGAGCGCCTCCCGGCCGCGCCGGGCCCGCCGCCCGGTACGCAGGTCCAGTTCCACGTCGGTGTGCCCGGCGGCGGCCACCAGGGCGTCGACCGCGGCGGCCGGGAGCGGGGCCCGGCCCAGGTTGGTGTGCAGCACGACGCCGGTGGCGTTGAGCACCGCCCGCGGGGTCGGCGCGGGCAGTTCGGCAAGCGCGGCGTCGCGTACCTGGTCGGGGGTGAGCTCGCCGGCGCGGGCCCGCCGCTGGGCCCGGACGATCGCGGCCTTGACCCGGTCGCGGCCGAGCGTGCCGGCCGCGGCCGCCAGCGCCGGGTCGGCGAGCAGCACGTCGGTACGCGGCACCCGCCGCCGTGGGTCGACGTCACGCATCGGGTCTCCCAGGGCTTGGCGGAGACGGACGGGAATCGAACCCGCCTGGCCCGGGTCCCGGACCACACCGGTTTTGAAGACCGGGAGGGGCACCAGCCGCCTGAACGCCTCCACCCAGCACCTAACCACATGTGATCTCCGGCCGCCTGCCGAGGGCCGGACCGGCACCGGATCAGGGCCCGGGCGTCTGGAAGTGGGGTCGTGGCTCGCCGGGTGCGGTGGGCAGGCGGGTGAGCGGCGGGAGCACCAGCGCGACGAAGGCGAGGACGCCGATCACCGTGAAGGGCAGGGTGTAGCTCTTGCCGCTGGCGTCGTAGAGCAGCGCCGTGAGCAGCGGACCCACCACTCCCCCGATGCTCCACGCCACGATCATCGCCCCGTAGATGGCGCCGGCGTTCGGCGTGCCGAAGTAGTCGGCGGCGGTCGCCGGCATGGTGCCGAAGCCACCGCCGTAGGCGAGGTAGACCAGGGCGGCGAGGACCGCGAAGAGCCAGAACGCGGAGGCGTGCGGCAGGATCAGGAAGCAGACGCCCTGCAGGGCGAGCATGCCGATGAACGCCGGCATCCGGCCGATCCGGTCGGACAGCCACGCCCAGGCCACCCGCCCGCCACCGTTGAACAGGCCGAGGGCGCCGACCAGGCCGGCGGCGGTCGCGGCGCCCACCCCGGCCACCGCCTGCGCGGCGTCCGCGGCCTGGGAGATCAGCGCGATACCGCAGGTCACGTTGAGCGTGAGGATCAGCGTGAGCAGGTACCACTGCCGGGTGCGCAGCGCCTCGCCGAAGGTGTAGACCCGGGTGCCGGCGACGGCCCGGCCGCCGACCGCCGGGGTGAAGCCCGGCACCTGGTAGCCGGCCGGCGGATCGCGGAAGAAGGACGCCCCCAGCAGCACCGCGACCAGGTAGCCGATGCCCAGCGGCAGGAAGACGCTGGTCTTGTGGTCGGTGCCGGCCAGCAGCGCCTTCGCCACCGGTGCGGTGATCACCGCGCCGAAGCCGAAGCCGGCGACGGCGATCCCGGTGATCAGCCCGCGCCTGTCCGGGAACCACTTGCTGAGCATGGCGATCGGCGTGATGTACGCGGCCCCGAGCCCGATCCCGCCCAGCACACCGTAGGTGAGCAGCAGCAGCCACAACTGGTCGCTCGACGACACCAGTGAGGCGAGCATGGTCCCGACGGCGTAGAGGATCCCGCCGCCCAGCGCGACCGGCCGTGGCCCGCGCCGGTCCTGGATGCGCCCGCCCACCAGGCTGCCGATGAAGATGGTCCCGATCGCCACCTCGAACGGCAGCACCACCTCGGCCTTGCTCCACCCGAACTCGGCCTGGAGCGGCTTGTTGAACACACTCCAGGCGTAGACGGCGCCCAGCGCGAGCTGGACGAGCACGGCCGCGACGACGAGGCCCCAGCGGCCCCGCGTCGGCGGTGGATTTCCCCGCGAATTCGCGGCTGATGTGGCCATGAGCGGTACCCCCGTATCGGCTCATGGGCCGGCGCCTGTCCTGCCTATCCCCCGTTCGGGCCGGCGCCCGGCCCGCTGATGTCTGGTCCTCGGCTCTCCCGCCGCCGGGCCCGTTCCCGCTGCGGCACCACCGTGTACTTCGGGTCCTTCGCCGAGGCGACCCCGCCGTGGAAGATGCCGAAGCGGGTGCAGACGGCGGCGGCGAGCAGCGCGCCGCCGGAGAGCGCGGACAGCACGCGGCTGCGCCGCCCGACCAGGGCGCCGGCCACCCCGGCGGCGGTCAGCGCGCGGCCG
>NZ_MUYZ01000431.1:0-3996 GCF_003013775.1 Micromonospora sp. MH33 | reverse complement strand
CGGCCCCGCCGCCACCGAAGTCCGGGCCGCCGGTGGTGGGCGGAGGCGTCAGGGATCCGCCGCCGCCGCCGAAGGAGCCCCCGCCGCCCACGCCGGTGCTGCCGAGGGAGGGCCCGCCGCCACCGAAGCCGCCGCCCGCGCCACCGCCACCACCGCCGCCACCACCAGGCAGGCCGGACGGCGGCTTGCGGTCGTCGGGGCGGTAGTCGTCGACGTCGTTCTTCGGGCTGGGCACGATGAGCTTGGGCCGCTCGGTCTCCACCGCGGTGGGCAGCGGCGACATGGCGCTGTTGGCCGCCTGCTGGTTGTCCCGGTACCAGTTGTCCAGGTGCGACTTGGTGTCCCACCAGCCGCCGCGCTTGTTGTCGTCGGCGTTGCCGTCGACCTTCATGGTCGCCTCGAGGTCGTCGGCCTTGTCGCGGAACGCGCCGTCGGCGTACGAGGCGGGGTTGCTCTGATAGTCCTTGCGCAGCGCGGCGAGGAAGCCCGAGGCGCTCTCGCCGTCGCGGGCGTCGTCGAGCTCGGTGCCGTTGGGCAGGCTCCACTCGTTCCAGCCGAAGTCGTCCATCAGCGGGATCGGGATGCTCGCCACCGACTTGCGGATGTCACCCTCGATCCGCGACAGCGCCCCGCTGACGTTGCTGGCATGGGTGATCAGATCCTCGATCTCCTTGCCGATCTCGCCCAGGTGCTCGCGGTAGGCGTCGCCGCCGCTGCCCTTCCAGCCGGCGAGCAGACCGGGCAGGCCGCCGCTGTGCGGGCGCTCCTGGCCGGGCGCGATCGGGCCGACGAAGGACCGCCCGACGAGCGCGTCGCGCAGGTAGCCCAGGCCGGTGGAGAGGCTGCTCCACCCGGCACCGACCGAGCCGACCGTCTCCGGGTCCGCCGACAGCGTCACCTCGCGGACGCACCGCTCCCAGGTTCCTCCAGCCATGACCTTCTCCCCCTCAGGCCGTGTACGGGTAGGTGGGCTGCTCGCCCGTCGCCGGCGGCGGGGCGGCGGACTCCAGCATCCGCTCGATCTCCTTGCCGTTGGCGGCGTTGCGGGCCTCGGTGTCCCGGAACGCCTTGGCGATGTCCTCGGTGCCCTGCTTCAGGGTGGCGAGCTTGGTGGAGAGCGCCTTGAGGTGACCCTCCATGTTCGCCGTCGACTTCGTCAGCGCCTGCCACTGCATGCGGGCGTCCTCGTACGCGCCGAACGGCGTGCCGTTGGGCACGGTCTGCGCGTTGTTGCTGTCGCCCTTCATCCGCTCCTTGATGCGTTCCATCTCGTAGCCGATGGTGTCGTCGACGTACTGCTTGAGGCGCTCGACGTACTCCGCCGCGGCGTCCAGGTCCTCGACGCTGACGTGCAGATCGCCGGTGTCCGGCGGCCTGATGTCACCCATGCTGCTGCCCTCCCCGCTGCCGGCCCACAGCCGGTCCAATACGGACGCAGCGTATCGACTGACGGCCAGTCGAGGCACCCCCACCCCGCGTCACGGGACATCGACGGGCGAGGAGTCCCGGAATGTGCCGGAGCGCGGGAGCCCCGTGGGGGTTCCCGCGCTCCGGTGTGCGTCGGTGGTGCTAGTGCTGGGCCCCGGTGGGCAGCTTCAGCCCGTTGACCGGGGTCAACGGCAGCAGCTTCCGGCCGGTCGGGCCGATCTGGATCTCGGTGTCCATGGCCGGGCAGACGCCGCAGTCGAAGCAGGGCGTCCAGCGGCAGTCGTCCTGCTCGTACTCGGCAAGGGAGTCCTGCCAGTCCTGCCAGAGCCAGTCCTTGTCCAGGCCCGAGTCGAGGTGGTCCCAGGGCAGGACCTCCAGCTCGTCGCGCTCCCGGGTGGTGAACCAGTCCAGGTCCACCCCGAAGGACGGCAGCACCTCGGCCGCCGCGTCCACCCAGCGCTGGTAGGAGAAGTGCTCGCTCCAGCCGTCGAACCGGCCGCCGTTCTCCCAGACCTTGCGGATCACCGCGCCGACCCGGCGGTCGCCCCGGGACAGCAGGCCCTCGATCAGCGACGGCTCGCCGTCGTGGTAGCGGAAGCCGATCGCCCGGCCCAGCGAACGGTCGCTGTTGATGGCCTGCTTGAGCAGCCGGAGCCGGCCGTCGATGACCTCCGGCCGCTCCATGGCGGCCCACTGGAACGGGGTGTGCGGCTTCGGCACGAAGCCACCGATCGAGACGGTGCAGCGGATGTCCTTGGACCCGGTCGCCGCCCGGCCGGCCCGGATGACCTCGTGCGCCATGTCCGCGATCTCGAGGACGTCGGCGTCGGTCTCGGTGGGCAGGCCGCACATGAAGTAGAGCTTCACCTGCCGCCAGCCGTTGGTGTACGCGGTGACCACGGTGCGGATCAGGTCTTCCTTCGACACCATCTTGTTGATGACCTTGCGGATCCGCTCCGACCCGCCCTCGGGGGCGAAGGTCAGGCCGGTCCGCCGGCCGTTGCGGGACAGCTCCTGGGCCAGGTCGATGTTGAAGGCGTCCACCCGGGTCGACGGCAGCGAGAGCGAGACGTTGGTGCCCTCGTACTGCTGCGCGAGGCCGGAGCACATGTCGCCGATCTCGGAGTGGTCGGCGGACGACAGCGACAGCAGGCCCACCTCGTGGAAGCCGGAGAACTCCAGGCCCTGCTGCACCATCTGGCCGACCGTCGTGATCGAGCGCTCCCGCACCGGGCGGGTGATCATGCCGGCCTGGCAGAACCGGCAGCCCCGGGTGCAGCCGCGGAAGATCTCCACCGCGTACCGCTCGTGGACCGTCTCGGCCAGCGGCACGAGGGGCTTCTTCGGGTACGGCCAGGCGTCCAGGTCCATGGTCGTGCGCTTGTGCACCCGGAACGGCACGTCGGGGCGGTTCGGCACGACCCGCTGGATCCGGCCGTCGGGCAGGTAGTCCACGTCGTAGAAGCGCGGCACGTAGATGCTCTCGGTGCGGGCCAGCCGCAGCAGCAGCTCGTCCCGGCCGCCGGGGCAGCCCTCGGCCTTCCAGTCCCGGACGATCGCGGTGATCTCCAGCACCGCCTCCTCGCCGTCGCCGAGCACGGCGGCGTCGACGAAGTCGGCGATCGGCTCCGGGTTGAACGCGGCGTGCCCGCCGGCCACGATCACCGGGTCGGCCTCGGTGCGGTCGGCGGCCAGCATCGGAATGCCGGCCAGGTCGATCGCGGTGAGCAGGTTCGTGTAGCCCAGCTCCGTGGAGAAGGAGACGCCGAACACGTCGAAGTCGCGCACCGCCCGGTGCGCGTCGACGGTGAACTGCGGCACGCCGTGGGCGCGCATCAGCTTCTCCAGGTCCGGCCAGACCGCGTACGTCCGCTCGGCGAGCACGTCGGGCAGCTCGTTGAGCACCTCGTAGAGGATCTGCACGCCCTGGTTGGGCAGGCCCACCTCGTACGCGTCGGGGTACATCAGCGCCCACCGGACGGTCGCCGCGTCCCAGTCCTTGACCACCGCACCCAGCTCGCCACCGACGTACTGGATGGGCTTGGTCACCTGGGGCAGCAGCGGCTCCAGCCGGGGCCACACGGAATTGGCCGCGACCGGGCGCGGCGTCGTCGACGGGGCACTCATGATGCCCAAGCGTACGCGCTGCTCCCCCGCCCACCACGCCGCACCGCCACCCCGCCACCCGGCCCTCCGACCCGTTGACCAAGAGGTTCGCGTCGAGATCCCCGGCCGGTCCGACGCCTCTTGATCCACAGGGGCGACGGGCGGGACGGCCGGCGCCGGTGGATTCGTCGGGGGTGGCGGGGCGGTACTAACCTCGCTACCGGCGCGAGAGGAGATTGCCGCGATGTCGCAGCCGCAGCCGGGGGCGGACCGGCCGGCCGACGGGGGCACCCCGGGCACCGGCCGGGACGGGGATCCGGCGGTCACCGGGCCGCCGGCCGACGTGCCACCGCAGGCCGAGCCCGCCGCGCAGGCCGAACCGGAGGCGCAGGCCGAACCGGAGGCGCAGGCCGAACCGGAGGCGCAGGCCGAACCGGAGGCGCAGGCCGAACCGGAGGCGCA
>NZ_MUYZ01000430.1:0-4020 GCF_003013775.1 Micromonospora sp. MH33 | reverse complement strand
GGCCCGGGTGGCCGACCTGCTCGCCGATGCCGGGGAGCCGGCGCCCGCCGCCCCCACCGAACCGGCGCCGGGCGGGCACGACGTCCGGTTCGAGGGCCTGACCGTCCGGTACCGGGAGGGGGCCGCGCCCGCCCTGGCCGGGGTCGACCTCGACCTGCCGGCCGGCCGCCGGATGGCCGTGGTCGGGCCGAGCGGCGCCGGCAAGAGCACTCTGGCCGCCGTGCTCACCGGCGCGGTACGCCCCGACGGCGGCCGGGTCACCGTCGACGGCGTGGACGTCTCCGGGTACCCGGCCGAGGAGCTGCCCCGGGTGGTCGGCGGCCTGCTCGCCGAGGCGTACGTCTTCCACGCCACGGTGCGGGAGAACCTGCTGCTCGGCCGGCCCCGCGCCGACGAGGCGGAACTGACCGCCGCCACCCGGGCGGCCGGCCTGCTGGACTGGGTGGGCGCCCAGCCGGAGGGCTGGGACACCGTGGTGGGCGAGCAGGGCGGGCAGCTCTCCGGCGGGCAGCGGCAGCGCCTCGCGCTTTCCCGGGCGCTGCTGGCCGCCCCGCCGGTGCTGGTGCTCGACGAGCCGACCGAGGGGCTCGACCCGGCGGCCGCCGACGCCGTGCTCGCCTCGGCGCTGGCCGCCACCCCGGCCGGGCACTCGGTGCTGCTCATCAGCCACCGGCTCAGCGGCCTCGCCGGGCTGGACGAGATCGTGGTGCTCGACGCGGGCCGGGTGGTGCAGCGCGGCCGGCACGAGGAGCTGGTCGCCCGCCCGGGCTGGTACCGGGAGCAGTGGCTGCTCCAGGAGGCGGCCGAGCGCGGCTACCTCGCCCTCGCCCCCTGAGCGCTTTCCGGGGTTTTCCCCGACGCGGCCGGCCGCCCGCGGTGGCAGGGTGGTCCCATGCGGGGGTACGAGGAGATCCGCGTCGACGAGCGGCTGCGCGAGCTGGCCGGGCAGCTGCACGGGCCGGCCCGGCTCAAGGCGGACCTGCTGACCGAGGCGCGGCACGCGCTGGAGGACGCCGTCGAGGCGTACCGGGAGGGGGGCCTGCCGGCCGCGGAGGCGGAGCGGCGGGCGGTGGTTGAGTTCGGCACCCCGGCCCAGCTCGCTCCCGGCTACCAGGCCGAGCTGGCCGCCGGGGCGCTGCGCGGGCTGGCGCTGCGGGCGCTGGCGGTGGCGGTGGTGCTGATGGCCGGCGGCGACCTGACCTGGCGAGGGTCGAGCTGGAGTGACGGGCCCCGCCCACCGGAGGGCTACCTGCTGCTCTCCGCCTCGTTGCACGGGATCTGGGGCCTGGTCGCCGGGCTGGCCCTGGCCGGGCTGCTGCTGGGCGGGCTCGCCGCCCGGCACGGATCGCCCCGGCTCGGCCGGCTGGCCCGCGCGGTGGGCTTCGGGCTGACCGGTGGGCTGGCGGTCGGCGCGCTCGCCGGTAGTGCCCTGTTCGGCTGGTCGGTCCAGCTCTGGGACGCGGCGCTGACCTGGCCGCCGATGATCATCGGGGCGGTGCTGGTCAGCGCCGGCTGGTTCGCCCTGGCCGGGCCGCCCGCTGCTGGCTGCGGACCAACCTCGGGCCGCGCGTGGCCGGCTGACGGCGGGGGCGGCTCAGGCCGGGGTGGCGGGCGGCTCGTCGGCGCCGAGGAAACGGCCCACCGTGGCGCTGAACTCGCGCCACCCCGCGCGCTCCCCGGCGAGCGCCCGGCCGCCGGCCTCGGTGAGCTGATAGGTGCGCCGCTCCCGACCGTTGACGGTGCTCCAGTCGCTGGCCACGTAACCGGCCCGCTCCAGCCGGCGCAACGCCGGATAGATGGTGCCGGTGGGCAGGTCCAGCGTGCCGCCGCTGCGGGCCCGGAGCGCCTCGATGATCGCGTAGCCGTGCAGGGCGCCCTGCTCCAGCACCGCGAGCAGCAGCGCGTCCAGGTGTCCGTGCAGCGCCTGGGCCTTCATGCGTAGCAAGACTACTTGTCCGCGAGTCGGGACGCCACCGGGGTGCGGCTCCCGGGTACCCCGGGACGCCCACTAGGGTATGTGCGCAGAGTCACTCGGCGGCCGAGCGTCGCCGGGTGGGCAACCCGAAAGCACACGGAGGTCAGTGTGGCCCGCCAGTCGCCCCAACGGCCCGACGCCGACGAGCCCGAGCTCGACGACACCACCGCGTCGGCCGCAGCAGACGAGGTCGAGGTCGACCGCCCGGCGGCGGACCGCGCGCTCTGGGACGAGCTGCGGATCGACCCGGTGGAGATCGCCCTGCCCGCCGGCACCGGCTTCACCCTGCGGGCCTACCGGCCGGCGCGGGAGCTGACCCCGACCGACGTCGCCGAGCGCGACCAGGACGACCCCTTCCTGGCCCGTCGCCAGGTCGTCGAGACCGAGGACGACGAGGAGGTGGTGATCCTCGACGAGGAGTTCGCCGCCCTCTCCGCCGAGGAGGACGACGAAGAGGACGACGAGAAGCGGGCCGAACGCCGCCGGCACGGCAAGACTGAGGCGGCCGAGAGCGCCGAGGGCGCCGACGAGGACGAAGCCGACGAGGACGAGGACGAGGCGGACGCCGCCGGCGACGAGGAGGTGCCCGTCTTCCTCACCCACCGCGGCAAGCTGCTGCTGTTCAAGACCCCGGAGTCGCTGGTCAGTTTCATCCGTTCCGGCGCGCCAAACGACCTGTCCCAACTGGACAGCTGGAATGAACTGTCCGAACGGGTGGAACCGGCCGACGTCGCCCCGTTGGACGAGGACACCTACGAGCTCGACCTGGTAGTGGAGAACCTCCGCGGCGGCCACGACGCGTGGGACCCGACGCTGTTGATCGAAGCTGGCGAGATCGCCCGTGACCTGGCGTACGCGCTGCGCCTACCGGCCGTGCTCGACATGCTCTCCGCCGGCTCCAGCCTGGACGACCTGGACGAGGCGCTGCGCGCTTCTGTCAACGGCGGAATCGGTGGATTCATGGGTCGGCGCCGGCTGAAGAAAATCGGGGCACAAACCGCAAGTTTGGGTTGGCGCACCATTGTCGGCAAGATCTCTGCTGTTGTGGACTGGCGCGACTGACCCCGAGCGGGGAGCATCAGTCTCTGGCAGAGCAAGACCTGTGTCCCGGGGAGGAGGACGACGCCGTGGCGCTCGTGCGCGTGTACTGCGGTCTGGCCTCGGCGGATCCGGCCGACCGGTCGGCTTCGGCCGGATCGGCGCTGACGTCCGCTGTGGTCGACGACGCAGGCCGTCTGCTGCATGTCTGCGAGATCGGTGACGACCCGGCTGGCTACGCCCAGCTGGTCGCGCTGCTCGTGGAGCGGTCGGGCGGGCCGAGCGGTGCGGCCATCGCGGCCGACAGCGACGACCACACGGTCACCTCGCTGCTCAGCGCGGCGGGTCGGCCGCTGGCGATCGCGGACGACGACTCGGTCGACGACTTCGCCGAGCGCTTCGCCGACGACGACTCGCTGGAGGAGATGCAGTCCCCGCCGGCCGAACGCCGGGCGGTCGGGCTGGCCCGGGCGCTCCAGGCCGGCGCGCTCTCCGCGGTGACCCTCCCGGCGCCGCGCGACCTCGCCAACTACAAGCAGGTCCTCGCCGCGCACGCGGCGCTGGCCAGCGGCCGGCACTCCGCCGCGGTGGCGCTGCGCGAGGTTCTCCGCGAGCTCTACCCGGCCGCTCTGCGCGCGTACCCCGACCCGGCCGAGCCGGTCTCCCTGGCCGTCCTCGACGCGCTGCCCGAGCCGGGCATGCTCGCCGGCACGGTGACCCGGGGCCGCGAGGTCGCGGTCGCGGCGGACGCCGTCGCCGCGCACCTGGCCGCCGAGGGCGTGGCGGACGCCGACAGCATCAACGACGCGGTGACCGCGCTGCGGGTCGCCATCTCCGAGACGCCCCGACGGGCCGCCGTCAACCGGGCGCTCACCGCCGCCGTCGCCGAGACCGTGCGACAGGCGGTCGCCTCCGTGCGGGCCTGCGACGCCGGCTGCGACGCACTGGTCGGCGCGCTCAGCGCCCGGGTCACCACGCCCGCCCCGGTACCCGGTCGCCGGGCCGCC
>NZ_MUYZ01000043.1:0-34070 GCF_003013775.1 Micromonospora sp. MH33 | reverse complement strand
GCCGCCCTCCCCCAGCGCCACACCGCCGGGCCGGCCGAGCCGGCCCGGGGGCCCCGTGCCCAGCCCGAGCGGTCCGGGCGACCCGACCGCGGTCCCCTCCCCCAGCGGTCCGGGCGAGCCCGAACCCTGGCCCATCCCCACCCCGACCCCGCGCGGCTGATCCGGGCTGGTTCGCGGGCGGGGCCCGGCCTGGTCCCCCTGCTCCACGGCCGGACGCCGCCACTCCGACGGTGAGTGGAACGCCATGGAGGTGTCCCGACCGACCTCCATGGCGTTCCACCGACGGCCGCGACGGGCGCTGAACACGGCCGCCGTGACGCGTCCGCGAGCGCCGGAGGCGGTCGCGGACGGCCGCGTCCGAATCCCGCCAGCCGAGGACCCGACCTGCGAGGCAGGATCGGTGTCATGGAACTCGACTTCGAGCGGTGCTACCGGGCCGTCGACAGCCGCGACCAGCGGTTCGACGGCTGGTTCTACACCGGCGTGACGTCGACCGGGATCTACTGCCGGCCGTCCTGCCCGGCGACCACCCCCAAGCGGCAGAACGTCCGGTTCTTCCCGTCGGCCGCCGCCGCGCAGGGCGCCGGGCTGCGGGCCTGCCGCCGCTGCCGCCCCGACGCCGCCCCGGGCTCGCCGCAGTGGGACGTCCGGGCCGACGTGGTCGGGCGGGCGATGCGGCTGATCGCCGACGGCGTGGTGGACCGGGACGGCGTACCGGGGCTGGCGGCACGGCTCGGCTACACCGAGCGGCACCTGCACCGGATGCTCCGGGCCGAACTGGGCGCGGGGCCGCTGGCACTGGCCCGCGCGCAGCGCGCGCAGACCGCCCGGATCCTGATCGAGACCACCGGCCTCGGCCTGGCCGAGGTGGCGTTCGCCGCCGGGTTCGGCAGCGTCCGGCAGTTCAACGACACCGTCCGCGAGGTGTACGGGGCCACCCCGTCCGAACTGCGGGTCAGCCGGGGCGGGCGGCGGACGGTCGGCGGGGCGGGCACGATCACGCTGCGGCTGGCGTACCGGCCGCCGTTGCACGCGGGAGCGCTGCTGGACTTCCTGGCGCTGCGCGCGCTGCCCGGCGTCGAGGAGGTGCGCGACGGGGCGTACCACCGGGGGTTGCGCTTGCCACACGGGCCCGGCACGGTGTCGCTGACCCCGGCCGACGGGCACGTGGCCGCCACCCTGCGGCTGGCCGACATGCGCGACCTGGCCCCGGCGGTGGCCCGCTGCCGGCGCCTGCTCGACCTGGACGCCGACCCGGTCGCGGTCGACGCCACCCTGGCGGCGGACCCCGCCCTGGCCCCCGCGGTGGAGGCCGAACCCGGCGTCCGCCTCCCGCACGCCGTGGACGGCTTCGAGATGGCCGTCCGCGCCATCACCACCCAGCAGATCTCCCTCCGCTCGGCCAGGACCACCCTCACCCACCTCCTGGCGGCCACCACCACCCCGCCCGGCCCCGCGGCCGACGGGGAGGCCCCGCCGGACTGCCCGCAGGCGTTGCGCGCGTTTCCCAGTGCCGAGGAGGTGCTCGGCGCGGCGGACGGCGCGTTCCGGATGCCCGGGGCGCGACGGGAGACGATCCGGGCGGTGGCCCGGGCCGTGGCCGACGGCTCGCTGGACCTGGCTCCCGGTGGGGACCGGGAGGAGGCGGTGCGGCGGCTGGCCGCACTGCCCGGCGTCGGACCGTGGACCGCGGGCTACGTGGCCATGCGCGCGCTCGGCGACCCCGACGTCCTCCTCCCCACCGACCTGGGCGTACGCCGGGGCGCCGCCGCGCTCGGCCTGCCCGACGACCCGAAGACCCTGAACGCGTACGCGGACCGCTGGCGCCCCTGGCGGTCGTACGCGGTGATCCGACTCTGGAGAGCGGCATGACCACACTGGACAGCATCGTCATCGACACCCCCGCCGGCCCGCTGAGCGTGCTGGCCGGACCCGACGGGGCGGTACGCGCGGCCGGCTTCACCACCGACCCGGCGGCCCTGGTGCCCCTCGTCCACCCCGGACTGCGCGGCGCGCTGCGCGAGCGGGCCGACCTCGGCCCGGTGACCGCCGCCGTGCGCGCCTACCTGGCCGGCGACCTGACCGCGATCGACACCGTCCCGGTCGAGCAGCAGACCGGTGGCGCCTTCCTGGGGCACGCCTGGCAGGTGCTGCGCGACGTCAAGCCGGGCGACCCGGTGACGTACACCGGTTTCGCCGCGCTGGCCGGGCGGCCGGCCGCGGTCCGCGCCGCCGCGGCGGCCTGTGCCCGCAACGCGGCCGCCCTCTTCGTGCCCTGCCACCGGGTGCTGCGCACCGACGGCACGCTCGGCGGCTACCGCTGGGGGCTGGACGTGAAGAAGTGGCTTCTCGGGCATGAGGGACGGGTGACGGCTAGCTGACAGCCGAACTGTCGCCCGGTGCCGCTACCGTCGGGTAGTGCCTGCGCAGAGCGACGGCAACCCCGCGGCGTGTCACGATGCCCGTCCCCACCCGCTGCGCAACCTCTGGCGACTGCGTCCCTACCTTCGCCCGTACGCGACGGAGTTCGCCTGGCTGCTGCTCGCCGCGCTGGGCGCCACGGCGGCGAGCCTGGCCGTACCCCTCGTGGTGCAGCGGGTGGTGGACGGGCCGGTGGCCCGGCACGACGTGGCCGGGCTGCTCCGGCTCGGCGCCCTCGCCCTGCTGCTCGGCCTGGCCGAGGCGGTGCTGATCTTCACCCGGCGGTGGACCCAGTCCTCCTCCTCGGTCGGCATGGAGGCGGCCATCCGAGCCGACATCTACGCCCACCTGCAACGCCTACCGGCCGGCTTCCACGACCGGTGGCAGTCCGGCCAACTGCTCTCCCGGATCACGAGCGATCTCTCGGTGATCCGCCGGTTCCTCTCCTTCGGCCTGCTCTTCCTGGTGCTCAACCTGATCACCTACGCCGCCGTGGTGGTGCTGCTGATCCGGCTGCACCCCTGGCTCGGCCTGCTGGTGGCCGCCAGCGCCGTCCCGCTGTTCCTGATCAGCCGGCGGTTCGCCCGGCACTACCACGCGGCGTCCCGCCGGATGCAGGACCAGCAGGGCGACGTGGCCACGCTGGTCGAGGAGACCGCGCAGGGGCTGCGCACCATGCGGGCGTACGGGCGTGGGCCGGAGCTGGCCGCCCGGTTCGCCACCGGCGCCCGCCGGCTGCACGACACCGGGATCGGCAAGGCCCGGCTGCTGGCCCGCACCTCCGCGCTGTTCGACCTGGTGCCCAACCTGACCCTCGGGGTGGTGCTGGTGGCCGGCGCCGCCGCGGTGGCCGGAGGCGGGCTCACCATCGGCGAGCTGGTCGCCTTCGTCAGCCTCCAGCTCATGCTGATCTGGCCGGTGCAGTCGCTCGGCTGGATCATCGCGAACGGGCAGGAGGCGGCGACCGCCGCCGACCGGATCCAGGAGGTGCTGGACACCCCGCCCACCATCGTGGACGCCCCGCACGCCTACGCGCTGGACCGGGCCGAGGTGCGCGGCCGGCTCCGCTTCGAGCGGGTGAGCTTCCGCTACCCCCGCAGCCCGGCGCCCGTGCTGCGCGAGGTGGAGCTGACCGTCGAGCCGGGCGAGACGCTGGCCCTGGTCGGGGCGACCGGCTGCGGCAAGAGCACCCTGCTGTCCCTGGTCCCCCGGCTGCACGAAGTGACCGCCGGCCGGATCACCCTCGACGGGCACGACCTGCGCGACCTGCGGCTCGGCTCGCTGCGCCGGCTGGTCGGGATGGCCTTCGAGGAACCGACCCTGTTCTCCATGTCGGTCTGGGAGAACCTGACGCTGGGCCGGCCGGACGCCGGCGAGGACGAGGTCCGGGCCGCGCTCACGCTGGCCCAGGCGGAGTTCGCGTACGACCTGCCGTGGGGGCTGGCCACCCGCGTCGGCGAGCAGGGGCTCTCCCTCTCCGGCGGGCAGCGGCAGCGGCTGGCGCTGGCCCGCGCGGTGCTCGGCCGGCCCGCGCTGCTCGTGCTCGACGATCCGCTCTCCGCGCTCGACGTGCACACCGAGGCGCTGGTCGAGGCGGCCCTGCGCCGGGTGCTGCGGGACACCACCGCGCTGCTGGTGGTACACCGGCCGTCCACGGTGGCGCTCGCCGACCGGGTGGCGCTGCTCGACGGCGGCCGGATCGTCGCCGTCGGCACCCACTCGGAGCTGCTGGCCGGGGTGCCGGCCTACCGGGCGGTGCTCTCCGCCGAGCCGGAGCGCTGGGTGGACGGCGTCGGCCTGGTGCGGTCATGAGCGGGCCCGCCCCCCGGGTGCCCCGGCAGCGCGGCGACCCCGGCCTCGACCCGTCCCGGGATCCCGGCGACCCGGGCCTCGACCCGTCCCGGCAGCGTGACGGCCCCGACCTCGACCTGTCCCGCTGGCGCGGGCGGGCCACCGACCCCGACGCCGACCGCAGCCGGGCAGAGGACTCGTCGCCCGAGGCGGTGGCGCGGCTCCGGGCCCGCAGCCGGGCCCTGCTCCGCGAGCTGCTCCGCCCGCACCGCGCCCGGCTCGGGCTGGCGGTGTCGCTGCTGCTGGCCCAGAACGCCGCCGCGATGGCCGGCCCGTACCTGGTGATGCTCGGCATCGACCGGGGCATCCGGCCGCTGCGGGCCGGCGACACCGGCCCGCTGGTCGCCGTCGCCGCCGCGTTCGTCATCGCCACCGGCATCGAGTACGCCACCCGGCGCGCCTTCCTCGCCCTCGCCGCCCGGATCGGCCAGGCCGTCCTGCTCGACCTCCGCAACCGGGTGTACGGCCACTTCCTCCACCTCGATGTCGGCTTCCACGAGCGCTACACCTCGGGCCGGATGGTGTCCCGGCTGACCAGCGACCTGGACTCGATCGCCGAGCTGGTCGACGGCGGGATCGACAAGCTGGTGATGGCCGCCCTGTCGGTGCTGTCGGTGGCGGGCATCCTGCTCTGGCTCGACCTGCCGCTGGCCGTCGTCACCCTGCTCGCCTTCCCGTTCCTGTTCGGGCTGTCCCGCTGGTTCGCCCGTGCCTCGGCCGGGGCGTACCGGCGGACCCGGGAGGCGGTGGCGCTGGTCATCGTGCACTTCGTCGAGTCGCTGCGCGGGATCCGGGCGGTGCAGGCGTACCGGCGGGAGCCCCGCAACCAGCGCATCTTCGCCGCGGTGAACGACGACTACCGGCAGGCCAGCCTGCGCGCGTTCCGGCTGATCGCGGTCTACTCGCCGGGCATCCGGCTGATCGGCAACCTGACCGCCGCGGCGGTGCTCGGCTACGGCGGCTGGCGGGTGCTGGGTGGGCGGACCGAGGTCGGCGTGCTCGCCGCGTTCCTGCTCTATCTGCGCCGGTTCTTCGAGCCGATGGAGGAGCTGAGCCAGTTCTACAACGCGTTGCAGTCGGCCACCGCCGCGCTGGAGAAGCTCGCCGGGGTGCTCGACGAGCGGCCCGCCGTGGCCGAGCCGGCGCGACCCGTGCCGCTGCCCGCCGGCCCGGCGCGGGGCGCGGTGGTGTTCCGCCGCGTCCACTTCGGCTACCGGCCGGAGGCGCCGATCCTGTCCGGGCTGGAGCTGACCGTGCCGGCCGGGCAGACCGTCGCGCTGATCGGGCCGACCGGCGCCGGCAAGTCCACCATCGCCAAGCTGCTGGCCCGGTTCCACGACCCGGCGTCCGGCACGATCAGCCTGGACGGGGTGGACCTGCGGCACCTGGCCGACGCCGAGCTGCGCCGGGCGGTGGTGCTGGTCACCCAGGAGAACCACCTGTTCAGCGGCTCGGTCGCGGAGAACATCCGGTTCGGCCGACCGGACGCCGACGACGACGCCGTGGAGGCCGCCGCCCGGGCGATCGGCGCGCACGGCTTCATCGCCGCACTCCCCGACGGGTACGCCACCGACGTGCACCGGCGCGGCGGCCGGCTCTCCGCCGGGCAGCGACAGCTCGTCGCGTTCGCCCGGGCGTTCCTGGCCGATCCCCGGGTGCTGATCCTCGACGAGGCCACCTCCTCGCTGGACGTGCCGACCGAGCGCCTGGTGCAGCGGGCGCTGCACAGCGTCCTGCGGGACCGCACCGCGCTGGTGATCGCGCACCGCCTCTCCACCGTGGAGATCGCCGACCGGGTGCTGGTCCTCGACGGCGGCCGGATCGTGGAGGACGGGTCCCCGGCCGAGCTCGCCGCCGCCGGCGGCCGGTACGCCGCCCTGCACCGCCAGTGGCGCGACTCCCTGATCTGATTCACGCACCCCGAGCGCGCTGTTCGGGAAGATCCTTTCCGCCGGCATCCGAAACCGTCCTCGCCGGACCTGCGGCTGGTGGCCGCCACGGGACCGAAAGTCGTGGAGCGGCCCGGGTCGGCTGCCTACGATCGGCTGATGACCGATACGGCGAGGACGGCCCGCGCCGGCGTCCCCGAGCGTCCGACCCTGGACGGCATCGAGGAGACCTGGGCGCGCCGCTGGCAGGAGGACGGGACGTACGCGTTCGACCGCTCGAAAGAGCGCCCGGACGTCTACGCGATCGACACCCCGCCGCCGACCGTATCGGGCGAGCTGCACATGGGGCACGTCTTCTCCTACACGCACACCGACACGGTGGCCCGGTTCCAGCGGATGCGCGGCCGGACGGTCTTCTACCCGATGGGCTGGGACGACAACGGCCTGCCCACCGAGCGTCGGGTGCAGAACGTCTACGGGGTGCGCCCCGACCCGGCCCTGCCGTACGACCCGGAGTGGCGGCCGCCGGCGGCGCCGGTGAGCGAGGCGGCCCGGAAGGACCCGCTGGCGATCTCCCGGCGCAACTTCATCGAGCTGTGCGAGGTGCTCACCGCGGAGGACGAGAAGGTCTTCGAGGCGCTGTGGCGGCGGCTCGGGCTGTCGGTGGACTGGTCGCTGACCTACACCACGATCGGGCGGGTGGCCCGGGCGACCAGCCAGCGGGCGTTCCTGCGCAACCTGACCCGGGGCGAGGCGTACCAGGCGGAGGCACCGACGCTCTGGGACGTCGGCTTCGCCACCGCGGTTGCCCAGGCCGAGCTGGAGGACCGGGAGCGGCCGGGCGCCTACCACCGGCTGCGCTTCCACGGCCCGGGCGGCCGCGAGGTGCTGATCGACACGACCCGGCCGGAGTTGCTGCCGGCCTGCGTGGCGCTGGTCTGCCACCCCGACGACGAACGCTACGCGGACCTGGTGGGCGCGTCGGTGCGCAGCCCGGTTTTCGGGGTCGAGGTGCCGGTGCGGGCGCATCCGCTGGCGGATCCGGCCAAGGGCACCGGCATCGCGATGGTCTGCACCTTCGGTGACCTGGCCGACGTGACGTGGTGGCGGGACCTGCGGCTGGACACCCGGGTGGTGATCGGCCGGGACGGCCGGCTGCTGCCGGAGCCCCCGGCCGGCGTGCCCGCCGAGCCCTTCGCGGCCCTGGCCGGGCAGACCGTGAACGGCGCCCGGCGGACGATGGTCGAACTGCTGGGCGACGCGGGTGACCTGGTGGGCGAGCCGCGCCCGATCACCCACCCGGTCAAGTTCTACGAGCGCGGCGACCGGCCGCTGGAGATCGTGTCCACCCGCCAGTGGTACCTGCGCAACGGCGGCCGGGATCTCGGCCTGCGCGAGGAACTGCTGGCGCGGGGGCGGGAGCTGCGCTGGGTGCCGGAGCACATGCGGCACCGTTACGAGAACTGGGTGAGCGGCCTGACCGGTGACTGGCTGGTCAGCCGGCAGCGCTTCTTCGGCGTGCCGGTGCCGGTGTGGTACCGGCTCGACGACTCTGGCGAGCCGGACTGGTCCCAGCCTCTCACGCCGGACGAATCGGTGCTCCCGGTCGACCCGTCGAGCGAGCCGCCGCCGGGCTACGAGGAGGCGCAGCGCGGGGTGCCGGGCGGCTTCGTGGGTGATCCGGACGTGCTGGACACCTGGGCCACCTCGTCGCTGACCCCGCAGATCGTCGGCGGCTGGGAGAACGACGAGGACCTGTTCCGGCGGGTCTTCCCGATGGACCTGCGCCCCCAGGGGCAGGAGATCATCCGGACCTGGCTCTTCGGCTCGGTGGTCCGGGCGCACCTGGAGCAGGGTGTGCTGCCCTGGCGGGACACCGTGCTCTCCGGCTGGATCCTCGACCCCGACCGGAAGAAGATGTCCAAGTCCAAGGGGAACGTGGTCACCCCGCTGGGCCTGCTGGAGCAGCACGGTTCGGACGCGGTCCGCTACTGGGCGGCCAGCGGCAAGCCCGGCATGGACCTGGCCTTCGACCCGGCGCAGATCAAGGTGGGTCGGCGGCTCGCCACGAAGCTGCTCAACGCGTCGAAGTTCGCCCTCGGGCTGGGCGCCGCGGACGCGCTGCGGGCCCCGGCGACCGCGCCGCTGGACACCGCGATGCTCGCCGAACTGTCCGGCGTGGTCACCACCGCGACCACCGCCTTCGACGGGTACGACCACACGGCCGCGCTGATCGCCACGGAGGCGTTCTTCTGGCGGTTCTGCGACGACTACATCGAGCTGGTGAAGGAACGCGCCTACGGCACCGGGCCGGGGGCCGACTCGGCCCGGGCGGCGCTGGCCACCGCGCTCTCGGTGCAGTTGCGGCTCTTCGCTCCGGTGCTGCCCTTCGTCACCGAGGAGGTCTGGTCGTGGTGGCGGTACGGCTCGGTGCACCGGGCGACCTGGCCGACCACGTACGAGGTGGGTAGGGCGGTGCAGGGGCCGGGTGACCCGGAACTGCTGCGGCTGGCCGCCGACGCGCTGGGCCAGGTGCGCCGGGCCAAGTCGGAGCGGAAGCTGTCGATGAAGGCGGAGGTGCCGCTGGCCGAGGCGCTCGGGCCGGCCGCCCTGCTCGACCGGCTCACCCTGGTGGCCGACGACGTCCGGGCGGCGGGTCGGATCGCCAAGCTCGACCTGCTGCCCGACCGCACCACCGAACTCGTCGTGGCCTGCGCCTTCTGAGGTGCCGCACGGTGGCCCCGCTCGACCCACCCCGGTCGGTGGCGTCGGGCGGGGCCCCTGTGCTGCGGATCAGCTGGTCTCGCCGGCCACGCTGAACGAGCGGAGGCGATCGATCGCGAGGACGGTGAAGCCGACCGCGATCAGCGCGCTCATCACCGCGGCGACCGGCACCGAGACGTCCGTGGCGAGCAGCTCGGTCGGCGCGATCCGGTCGGCGAGGGCGATCACGTACTGCTGGATGGAGAGCACCTTCGTGCCGCTCACGAAGTTGCCGAGCAGCCCCTCCCAGATCAGCACGTAGACGAGGCCGAGCAGCACCGGCCGCCGGGTGAGCAGGCTCAGCGCGACGAAGAACGCGCAGTACGCGAGCGCCCCGATCGACGCGGCGACGGCGAGCGCCAGGCCGAGGCGTACCGAATGGGCGAGCACGCCCGCGACGTAGAGCGGCACGGCGACGGTGACCGCCGTGACGCCGGCGGCCACGGCCAGCTTCGGCAGGACGATCTGCCAGCGCGGCAGCGGCTTGGTGAGGATGTGCACCACCGTGCCGTCGTCGATCTCCGCGCCGAGCACGCCGGTGCCGACGATCAGCGCGACGACCGGCAGCACGACGGCCAGGCCGAGCCCGACCAGCACGGCCGGCCCCCACTCGCCCGGGTCGACGCCGAGCGAGCGGGAGAGGATCGCCAACGCCAGCAGCAGCGCGGGCAGCGGGAGGAGCAGCAGGAACCGGCGCCGGCCGAACAGGCCGCGCGCGGTGATCCAGGAAACGGTCGACATGGGTCAGCTCCCCACCAGGTAGGAGAAGACGCTCTCCAGGGATTCGTCCTCGGGCGTCAGCGACCGGACCCGGAGGCCCCGGGCCAGCGCGATCTTCGGCAGCGCCCGGGTGAAGGCGCCATAGTCGCCGGCCCGCACGGTCAGCCCGTCCCGGCCGAGTTCCACGCCGGTCACCGACTCCTCGGCCATCAACGCGACCGCGAGCGCCCGGTCGTCGGTGGAGCGGACCAGGAAGACATGCGGCCGGTTGGTCATCAACCGGCGGATGGTCCGGTAGTCGCCGGAGGCGGCCAGCCGGCCGGCGACCATCACCTGCACGGTGCCGGAGACCTGCTCGACCTCCTCCAGGATGTGCGAGCTGAACAGGATGGTCCGGCCGGCGTCGCCGAGCCGGTGCAGCAGGGCCATCATGTGCAGCCGCTGCCGCGGGTCCATCCCGTTGAACGGCTCGTCGAGCAGCAGCACCTGCGGGTCGTGCACCAGGGCGGCGGCCACCCGGGTGCGCTGCCGCATGCCCTTGGAGTAGGTGCCGATCTTCCGGTCCTGCGCGTCCTCCATCTCGACCAGCGCGATGGCCCGGCGGGCCGCCGCCTCCGGGTCGGGCAGCCGGTGCAGCTTGGCGCTGGCCAGCACGAACTCGTACGCGGTGAGGAAGGCGTGCACCGCCTCCCGCTCGCTGACCAGACCGAGCCGCCGGTAGACCTCGGGGTTGCGCCAGGTCGGCGCGCCGTCGAGGGTGACCTCGCCCCGGGACGGGGAGAGGAAACCGGCCATCATGTGCAGCAGGGTGGTCTTGCCGGCGCCGTTCGGGCCGAGCAGGCCGGTCACGCCGGGCCCGAGCCGCATGGTGACGTCGTTGACCGCCACCACGTTGCCGTACCAGCGGGAGACGCCGGCGAGGTCGAGGGTGGAGGCGGGGGTGGCCGGGGCAGCCGGCTCCGCGCTGATCGTGGTCATCGGGCGGCCACCTTCCGGTATCGCAGCAGCAGCAGGGTGACGCAGCCGGCCACCAGCAGCACGGCGGCGGCCACGTAGACCGGCCCGAAGTCGCCGATCTGATCTTCGGTCTGCCCACCGGGTACAAGCAGGTCGCCGAGGGTGTACTGGCCGACAGCATGGATCAGGGCGGTGGGCGAGCCGAGCATCGCCAGCTCGTTGACCGTGCGGGACGGCATGATCGACAGGATGCCGACGATCGGGGCGGTCATCAGGAACACCGCCACGATGCCGCCGGCCGCGAAGGCCCGCTTGCCGGTGAGCGAGGCGATGAGCAGCCCGACCGAGGCGAAGACCACCGCCCAGAGCGCCGCGTAGAGCAGGCCGGGCAGCAGGTCGAGCAGCTCGTCCCAGACCCCGCCCAGCCCGTCCTTGGTGGTGAACGCGGCGCCCAGGAACATCACCAGCTGCGGCGCCCCGAGCAGCAGCCAGAGCGCGGTGACCAGCGACCCGAGCTTGGCCAGCGCGTAGTCGCCGCGCGGCAGCGGGCGGGAGAAGTAGAGCGGCAGCACGCCGCTGTGCAGGTCGCGGGAGACCAGCTCCGGCCCGACCACCGCGACGAAGAAGACGACCAGCCAGCTCATCGCGTCGGCGAACTGGGCGTACGTCATGACGACCTGGCCGGTCTGGGTGCGTACCGCGGTCAGCCCGGCGGCGACGATCAGCACGATGCCCATCACCAGCCAGGGAAAGATCTTCGCCTTGGCGGAGCGGCCCAGCCCGAAGGCGGTCCGCAGGCCGTGCAGGTAGAGCGCGCCGAACACGTGCCGGCGGCCGAGCCGCGGGCCGGTGTAGCGCTGGTAGCCGATGTCGTGGATGACGCCGGTCGGCTCAGGCATGGCTGGGCTCCCTCGTGGCGAAGAGTTCGGCCACCCGGTGCCGCCGCTGGTCGAGCCGGTGCAGCGGCAGGTCCAGCTCGGCGACGGCGCCGATGATCAGGTCGTAGGTGGCGTCGTCGGCGAGCGGGACGAGCAGCAGCCGCCCCTCCCGGGACACCGGCAGGTCGAGCGCGGTGAGCCGGGCGGCCAGTTCGTCCGTACCCTCGCTCACCTCGACGGCGAGCACGTCGGTGGCGGTGGTCATGGCGGAGATGCGGTCGGCGCGCAGCAGCCGGCCGCCGTCGATGGCGACCAGGGTGTCGCAGATCCGCTCCACCTCGCCGAGCAGGTGCGAGCAGACGACCACCGAGATGCCGAACTCGGTGCCGATCCGGTGGATCAGGGCGAGCATGGCGTCCCGGCCGGCCGGGTCGAGGCCGTTGGTCGGCTCGTCGAGCAGCAGCAGGTCCGGGTCGTGCACCAGGGCCTGGGCGAGCTTCACCC
This sequence comes from Micromonospora sp. MH33, assembly GCF_003013775.1. Taxonomy (NCBI): domain Bacteria; kingdom Bacillati; phylum Actinomycetota; class Actinomycetes; order Micromonosporales; family Micromonosporaceae; genus Micromonospora; species Micromonospora sp. MH33. The sequence goes on along the minus strand of NZ_MUYZ01000043.1, from coordinate 22,087 downwards.
GCTGCTTCATGCCGGTGGAGTAGCCACCGACGGCCCGGTGCCGCTCCTCGTGCAGGCCGACGTGGCGCAGCGCCTCGGAGGCCCGCTCCCGGGCCACCGTGCGGGGCAGCCCGCTGATCCGGCCGAGGTGGGTGACCAGTTCGGCGGCGGAGAGGTCGGGTGGGAGGGCGTCGTGCTCGGGCATGTAGCCGACCCGGGCGCGGACGGCCGCGGGGTCGGTGGTGGGGTCGAGGCCGAGCACGGAGACCCGACCGCTGGTCGGGGCGAGCAGGCCCAGGAGGATCTTGATCAGGGTGGACTTGCCGGCGCCGTTCGCGCCCACCAGTCCGATGATCCCCGGCTCGACCGACACCGTGAGGTCGGCCAACGCGGTGACCCGGCCTCCGTACGTCTTGGTCAGCGACTCGGTCGCGAGCAGTGTCACGACGCCCAGCGTAGAAAGGGTGGGCCGCTCCGGGTATAGGGAAACGCTCGGGGTTGCCCCTGATTCCGCCCGGACGGGTCGGTAAGGCTTCCGTAAGCGGCCGGGCCGGTGACCGCGGGCCGTCCCGCCGGCAGACTCGACGCATGTCGATCCGCCTGCTACGCGCTCCGCTGACCTGGGTCGCGGTCGCCGTCCTCGCCGCCGGCGCGACCGCCGGCCTGTACTGGTTCCAGCCGTGGAAGCTGGTCACCGACACCGAGGTGCACGAGGAGCTCACGGCGGTCACCGGCCAGCCGGCGGCCCCGCCCGGCACCGCCACGCCGGCCGCCGCCCCCGCGTCCACCGGGCCGGTGCTGGTCAGCCGGGGTGACTTCGTCAGCCACGAGCACGAGACCAGGGGCGGCGCCCGGATCGTCCGCACCGCCGACGGCCGGCACCGGCTGGAACTGGTCGGGCTGGACACCTCGAACGGTCCGGATCTTCAGGTCTGGCTGACCGACCAGCCCGTTCGGACCGGTCCGTCCGGGTGGCACGTCTTCGACGACGGCCGGCACGTGGCGCTCGGCCCGCTCAGGGCAACCGCGGCGACCAGGCGTACGAGATCCCGGCCGGGACCGATTTCAGCGGCCTGACCAGCGTCTCGATCTGGTGCGAGCGGTTCGCCGTCTCGTTCGGCGCGGCCCCGCTCACCGCCGCCGGCTGAGACCGCCCCGCGACGGTCGGTTTGCCGGCCGATGACCGGGAGGTGGAGTGGCGCTCTCGACCGATCGCCGGTGGGCTGAGAAACTGTGTGCCGGCCGGTGAGTTGGGGGTTCGATGAGCAACGGGTGGGTGCTGCCCGAGGACGTTTTGCGGGACGCGCCGGCGTACGCGCCGAGGCCCGCTGAGCTGGCCGATCTGGAGTTGCTGCTGACCGGGGCGTACGCCCCGCTGACGGGCTTCATGACCCGGGCCGACCTGGCCTCGCTGGGCCGGCGCGGTCGGCTCGCCGACGGCACGCCGTGGCCGGTGCCGGTCACGCTCCAGGTGCCGGCCGCGCTGGCCGACGGGCTGGTGCTGGACGACCCGATGCGCCGGGCGCTGGTGCTCACCGACGGCGAGGGCGCCCCGGTGGCCGCCATGGACGTGATCGACGTCTGGCCGGTCCGCGAGGGCACGGTCGGGGTGGGCGGCGCGGTACGCCGGCTGGGCGACGGCGGCCACGGGCCGTTCCAGCGGCTGCGGCGCAACCCGGACGAGGTCCGGGGGCTGCTGCCCCCGGGGCGGGTGCTGGGTGTCTTCGCCGACCGTCCGCTGCACCGGCCGCAGCTCGCGCAGATCGCGCACGCCGCCCGGACGCTCGGCGCGCACCTGCTGGTGCTGATCCCGGCGGGCGAGGAGGCGATCGGCGGGCTGCCGGCCGAGGCGCTGGTACGCAGCGTGTTCGCCGCCCGGGACCGGATGCCCCCGGCCACCCTGGTGGCGGTGCCGCTGGCGAAGCGGCGTGACGAGATCAGCGACGCGCTGCTGCGGGCACGGGTCGCCGCCGCGTACGGGGTGACCCACCTGCTCTCCACCGAGGGCATGCTCTCCGGGGCCGGCCTGCGGGTGCTGGTGCCCCGCGAGCTGGCCTACGACAACCGGGACGGGCAGTGGCGCTGGCGGGAGGACATCCCGCCGCGCAACCGGCGGCTGGCGCTCAGCCAGGAGGAGATCGACGACCTGCTGGACCGGGGCTTCCCGCTGCCCGAGTGGCACACGCCGCCGGCGGTGGCCAAGGAACTGGCCCGGGCCCGCCCGCCGCGCCGGCACCGGGGCCTGGTGATCTTCCTGACCGGCCTGTCCGGCTCCGGCAAGTCGACCATCGCCCGGGGCCTGGCCGACGTGCTGCGCGAGGGTGGCGACCGGAGCATCACCCTGCTCGACGGCGACGTGGTGCGCCGGGAACTCTCGGCCGGGCTGGGCTTCAGCAAGGCCGACCGGGACCTCAACGTGCGCCGGATCGGCTGGGTGGCCGCCGAGATCGCCCGGCACCGGGGCGTCGGCATCTGCTGCCCGATCGCCCCGTACGCGGCCGCCCGGGCCACCGCCCGGGAGATGGCGCACGCCGCCGGGGCCGGCTTCCTGCTGGTCCACGTGGCCACCCCGCTGGAGGTCTGCGAGCAGCGCGACCGCAAGGGCCTGTACGCGCGCGCCCGGGCCGGCCTGATCACCGGGATGACCGGGATCGACGACCCGTACGAGGAGCCGACCGACGCCGACCTGGTGGTGGACACCACCGACATGACCGTCGAGGAGGCGGTCCAGCGGGTGATGGAGCACCTCACCGAGACCGGCTGGGTGGAGCCCCGCCTCCAGCCCGCCTGATCCCGCACCACCGATCACCGGCCGCCGCCGCCCCTCCGGGGACGGCGGCGGTTCCGCGTCTGCTTCCGTTGTCCTCCGCTGCGCGGTAGTGTTCGTCTTTGTTGGAACACGTTCGACCGCGTGGAGACGGGTCGGGAGTCGGGAGGTGACGCGGGGTGCTGGCACGGCAGCGGCAGGCGGTCATCCTGGAACGGGTCCGCGCCGCCGGAGGCGTCCGGGTCACCGAGCTGGCCGCCGAGTTCGGCGTCTCGGACATGACGATCCGGCGCGACCTGGAGACGCTGCACGAGCAGGGCGTGCTCGCCAAGGTGCACGGTGGGGCGACGCTGGCCGGGCCCGGCTCGACCGACGAGCCCGGCTTCCGGGCCAAGTCGGTCCGGCAGTCCGGGGAGAAGGCGGCCATCGCCGAGCGGGCCGCGCAGCTGGTACGCCCCGGCGCGGCCGTCGCGCTCTCCGCCGGCACCACCACCGCCGAGCTGGCCCGCCGCCTGACCGACGTTCCGGGCCTGACCGTGGTGACGAACTCCCTGCCGGTGGCCGAGATCCTGCACGTCGGCGGCCGGCCGGACCAGACCGTGGTGCTCACCGGCGGGGTGCGCACCCCCTCGGACGCGCTGGTCGGCCCGCTGGCCGTCGCCGCGATCGGCGCGCTCCACCTGGACCTGCTCTTCCTCGGCGTGCACGGGATCAGTGAGCGCGCCGGCTTCACCACCCCCAACCTGATGGAGGCGGACACGGACCGGGCCCTGGTGGCGGCCGCCGACCGGCTCGTGGTGCTCGCCGACCACACCAAGTGGGGCACGGTCGGCATCTCCTCGATCGTCGGCCTGGACGCGGCGGACGTGCTGGTCACCGACGACCGGTTGGCACCGGACGCGCGACGGGTACTCGAGGACAGGGTGGGCGAGCTGGTGATCGTGGCGGGCACGGAGGGTGCGGAGTGAAGCGTACGCAGATCGAGCTGGCCGACGGCCGCGAGCTGATCTACTTCGACGAGCGGGACGACGCGGTCCGCGACCAGCCGGACCGGCGGGAGCTGCCCCCGCCACCACACGCCTCGCAGCTCCGGTACGACCCGCTGACCGACGAGTGGGTGGCGGTCGCGGTGCACCGGCAGACCCGGACCTTCCTCCCCCCGGCCGACCAGTGCCCGCTCTGCCCCTCCCGGGGCGACCGGCTCAGCGAGATCCCCGCCCCCGACTACGACGTGGTCGTCTTCGAGAACCGGTTCCCGTCGCTGAGCCAGCGGGTCGCCGAGGAGCCGGCCGTGATCACCCCGTTCACCCCGGTCCGCCCCGGGCGCGGCAAGTGCGAGGTGGTCTGCTTCACCGACGACCACAACGCCTCGTTCGCCGGCCTTCCCCCCGGGCGGGTGCGGACCGTGCTCGACGCGCTGGCCGACCGCACCACCGCGCTGAGCGAGCTGCCCGGGGTCGAGCAGGTCTTCCCGTTCGAGAACCGGGGCGTGGAGATCGGGGTCACCCTGCACCACCCGCACGGCCAGATCTACGCGTACCCGTTCGTCACGCCACGGACCCGGACCATGCTGGCCGCCGCCCGCCGGCACTTCGAGCACACCGGGGGCAACCTCTACGCCGACGTGCTCGCCGCCGAACGCGCCGCCGGCGACCGGGTGGTGGCGAGCAACGAGCACTGGACCGCGTACGTGCCGGCGGCGGCCCGCTGGCCGTTCGAGGTGCACGTGGCGCCGCACCGCCCGGTGCCGGACATCCCGGCCCTGGACGACGCCGAGCGGGACGCCTTCGGGCCGCTCTATTTGGACGTGCTGCGCCGCTTCGACGGGCTGTTCGACATGCCCATGCCGTACATCGCCGCCTGGCACCAGGCGCCGGTGCACGTCGACCGGGAGTTGGGGCACCTGCACCTGCAGCTGTTCAGCGTCCGGCGGGCGAAGGACAAGCTGAAGTACCTGGCCGGCTCCGAGTCGGGGATGGGCGTCTTCATCAACGACATCGCCCCTGAGCGGGCCGCGGAACTGCTCCGCGCCGCCTGATCCGCGGTACAACAGGGCGCGGGGGGCCCGGGACAGGGCCCCCCGCGAGGGAAGGGACGGCTGGCTGTGCGCGACAGCCGGGAAGGCTGGCTGATCGGCGCTCAAGCCGCGAGGCGACCGTGGTCAACCTTCCTGGACGGGACTGGCATCACGTCCACCCTGCTCAACGAGGCGCGCCCGTCCCGGGTGACGCCACCCGCGGACACGACGGAGCCCGCCGGCCTGAGGCCGGCGGGCTCCGGTGCGAACGGTGCCGGTCAGGCCGACAGCTTGCGGGCCAGGTTCTCGTCCAGCGCGTTCATGAACTCGTCGGTGGTCAGCCACGGGGCGTCCCGCGAGATGAGCAGCGCGAGGTCCTTGGTCATCTGGCCGCCCTCGACGGTCTCCACGATGACCTGCTCCAGGGTGTTGGCGAACTCGGTGACCGCCGGGGTGTTGTCGAGCTTGCCCCGGTGGGCCAGGCCCCGGGTCCAGGCGTAGATCGAGGCGATCGGGTTGGTCGAGGTCTTCTCGCCCTTCTGCCACTGCCGGTAGTGCCGGGTGACGGTGCCGTGCGCGGCCTCCGCCTCGACGGTGCGGCCGTCCGGGGAGAGCAGCACGGAGGTCATCAGGCCCAGCGAGCCGAAGCCCTGCGCGACGGTGTCGGACTGGACGTCACCGTCGTAGTTCTTGCAGGCCCAGACGTAGCCGCCCTCCCACTTGAGCGCGGCGGCGACCATGTCGTCGATCAGCCGGTGCTCGTAGGTGATGCCGGCGGCCTCGAACTCCGACCTGAACTCGTTCTCGAACACCTCGGCGAAGATGTCCTTGAACCGGCCGTCGTACGCCTTGAGGATGGTGTTCTTGGTGGACAGGTAGACCGGGTAGCCGCGGTCCAGGCCGTAGCGGAACGAGGCGCGGGCGAAGTCCCGGATCGACTCGTCGAAGTTGTACATGCCCATGGCGATGCCGCCGCCCGGGAAGTTGGCGACCTCCATCTCCATCGGCGCGCCGCCGTCGGCCGGGGTGTAGGTGATGGTCACCTTGCCCGGGCCGGGGACGACGAAGTCGGTGGCCTTGTACTGGTCGCCGTGCGCGTGCCGGCCGATGATGATCGGCTTGGTCCAGCCGGGGACGAGCCGCGGGACGTTCGACATGATGATCGGCTCGCGGAAGACCACGCCGCCGAGGATGTTGCGGATGGTGCCGTTCGGCGACCGCCACATCTTCTTCAGGCCGAACTCCTCCACCCGGGCCTCGTCCGGGGTGATGGTGGCGCACTTGACGCCGACGCCGTGCTCCTTGATGGCGTTGGCGGCGTCGACGGTGACCTGGTCGTCGGTCTCGTCGCGGTGCTGGATCGACAGGTCGTAGTAGTGCAGGTCGACGTCGAGGTAGGGCAGGATCAGCTGCTCCCGGATCTGCTTCCAGATGATCCGGGTCATCTCGTCGCCGTCGATTTCCACGACCGGGTTGTTTACCTTGATCTTCGCCATCGGCCGGCGCTCCTCTCGGGGGACACGTGCTCAAGCAGTACGAGCGTACTGGAAACTGACCGGGGCTCCCCAGCCGGCCTCACCCCGCGGGAAACGGGGTCGCCCGGGACGGGCCGCGGTGGCATCCTTCCCGGATGCCGCTGACTCACACGGTCGGGTCTATCACGGTCACCGCCCTGCTCGACGGGGTGGGTCCCTTCTTCCAACCGCGCGCCGAGGCGTTCCCGGACGCCACCGACGAGCAGTGGCGCGAGGCCGACCGGCGGGACCGGGACAGCGTCACCCCGGACGGCCGCTGGTGGCTGCCGTTCCGCGCGTTCGCGCTGCGTACCGGGGACGGGCCGGTCATCCTGGTCGACGCCGGGATCGGCCCGGCCGACGCGCTCGCCGCGAGCTGGGCGCCGGTGCCCGGCCAGCTGCCGGCCGAGTTGGCCGCCGCCGGCATCGACCCGGCGGACGTCCGCACCGTGGTGCTCACCCACCTGCACACCGACCACATCGGCTGGGCGGGCCCGCTCTTCCCGAACGCGGACCACCTGGTGCAGCGCGCCGAGCTGGCCGCGCTGGAGCTGTTCCGCCCCGAGCTGCCGGCCCGGCTGTTGGGGCCGTTGCGCGCCGCCGGCCAGCTCCGGGTGGTCGACGGCGACACCGACCTCACCCCCGGGGTACGCGTGCTGGGCACGCCCGGCCACACCCCCGGCCACCAGTCCGTGCTGGTCGACGGCGGCACGGACCGCCTCCTGGTGACGGGCGACCTCCTGGTCCACACCCTCCAACTGCTCGACCCCACCCTCGCCTACGCCCACGAGGAGAACCCGAACGAAGCCCGCACCTCCCGCACCACCCTCCTGCACGCCCTGACCCCCGTAACCCTGGCCACCCCCCACCTACCCCACCCCTTCACCCCCCACCCCCTCCCACCCGTACACCCGCGTTGATCATGAAGTTATTGCCCTGGAACGCGGCTTGGGGGCGGGGGGTGAAGGCCCAGGGATGCGCGAAGGGGCGGGTCGGCGTCAGCCGGCCCGCCCCTTCGGGGTCGTACTCGGGTCACATGTTGGCTACGTCGGCCTGCTTGGCGCGGACGGCCTCGGCGGCCTCCTTCAGGGCGGCCAGCTCGTCGGCGTCCAGGTCGGTCTCGACGACCCGCTTGACGCCCTCGGCGCCGATCTCGGCCTCGACACCCAGGTAGACGCCGGAGATGCCGTACTGCCCGTCGACCCAGGCGCAGACCGGCATGACCTCGCCGGAGTCCTCGGCGACAGCCCTGGCCATCCGGGCGGCGGCGGCCGATGGGGCGTAGTACGCCGAGCCCGTCTTGAGCAGCGCGACGACCTCGGCGCCACCGTTGCGGGTCTTGACGACCAGCTCCTCGATCTGCTCGGCCGGCATGGCCTCACGCAGCGGCTTGCCGTTCACGGTGCTCTTCGACGGGACCGGGACCATGGTGTCGCCGTGCGAGCCGAGGGTCAGGGTCTTCACCGACTTCACCGGTACGTTCAGCGCCTCGGCCACGAAGTTGGTGAACCGGGCGGTGTCGAGCATGCCGGCCTGACCGAGCACCCGGTTCTTCGGGAACTGGGTGGCGAGCTGGGCCAGCGCGGTCATCTCGTCGAGCGGGTTGGAGACGACGATGACGACGGCGTTGGGGGCGTACTTGGCGACGTTCTCGGCGACCTGGCGGACGATCTTGGCGTTGGTCTCCAGCAGGTCCATCCGGCTCATGCCCGGCTTGCGGGGCAGGCCGGCGGTGATGACGACGACGTCCGAGCCCTCGATGGCCTCGTAGCCCTCGCCGTTCGGGCCGGTGGTGACGCCGACGACCTTGGTCTCGAAGCCCTCGACGGCGCGCGACTGGTTGAGGTCCAGCGCGAGACCCGCCGGCTTGCCCTCCACGATGTCGGTGATCACGACGGTGTCGAAGACGTCGTACTCGGCCAGGCGCTGTGCGGTGGTGGAGCCGTAGAAGCCGGCCCCGACGACAGTGACCTTCTTACCCATGGTCGTCCCACTCCCTGCTACCAGTCGGTTTTCCGGACCGTATCAGCCATCCTGGCACCGATCGGGCCAGGGGCGGACGGTTATGACATGCCTGGGCGGCTCAGTGCCGCCCCTCGGCCCGCTCGACGACGTTGGTCAGCAGCATGGCCCGGGTCATCGGACCGACACCGCCCGGCATCGGCACCAGCTTGCCGGCCACCTCGGCCACCTCCGGGTCCACGTCGCCGGTGTAGCGGCCCTTGCCGTCGGCCCCGATCACCCGGGTGATGCCGACGTCCACGACGGTCGCGCCCGGGGTGACCATGTCGGCGGTGAGCAGCCCCGGCACGCCGGCCGCGACGATCACGATGTCGGCCTCGCGGGTGTGCGCGGCGAGGTCGAGGGTGCCGGTGTGGCAGAGGGTCACGGTGGCGTTCTCGCTGCGCCGGGTGAGCAGCAGGCCGAGCGGGCGGCCCACCGTGTTGCCCCGGCCGACCAGCGCGACCTTCGCGCCGCGCAGCGGCACGTCGTGCCGGCGGAGCAGCTCGACGATGCCACGCGGGGTGCAGGGCAGCGGTGCGTCGTAGCCGAGTACGAGCCGGCCCAGGTTGACCGGGTGCAGGCCGTCGGCGTCCTTTTCCGGGTCGATCATCTCCAGCGCCCGCTGGGTGTCCAGCTGGGCCGGGAGCGGCAGCTGGACGATGTAGCCGTGGCAGCCCGGGTCGGCGTTCAGCTCGGTGAGCACCGCGTCGAGCTGCTCCTGGGTGGCGTCGGCGGGCAGCTCCCGGCGGATCGAGGCGATGCCCACCTCGGCGCAGTCGCGGTGCTTACCGTTGACGTACGCCTGGGAGCCGGGGTCCTCCCCGACCAGGACCGTGCCCAGCCCCGGGGTGATGCCGCGCTCCGCCAGCGCCTTGACCCGTGCCCGCAGCTCGTCCTTGATCTCCGCCGCGGTCGCCTTGCCGTCCAGGATCGTCGCCGTCACGACTGGATCGTCTCACGCCCCGTGCCCGCCCGGCCGACGACGGCGAACGGTGACGAACCGTGACGTGGGGTTAGTCACCGAGAGTCACGGACTGTGTATCGCGCCACAGCCGCACAGGGACAGCGGATGCCGGGCGGGACGGCCCGGACGGGGGCCGCAGAACCACTCGACGGCACCGCGACGGGCCCGAACGGCGCAACCGAGCGGTCGAGAAAGCCCTGCTGGTGCCCCTTGGGCGGCACTCGTCCTAGCAGACCGGGCCGAAACCGACAAGCCTGGTCGGCACGTTCCGTTATCGCTTCGCAACGCTCTCGTTGTCGATCGGGCCGATCGCGACCTACCGTTACCGATCGTTGCGCAGCGTTACCCAGCGCCGGGCCTGACTGCGCAGCGTGAGGAGATGAGGAGAGTTCATGCGTGTTCGTAGGCTCGCTGCCTGGACCGCTCTCCCGCTCGCGGTGACCCTGGGCCTGGTGGCCTGCGGCTCGGGCGGCGACAGTGGCGGCAAGAGCGACCCCAACGCGGCCGTGCGGATCGAGATCGCCGAGCCGCAGCACCTGGTGCCGACCAACACCAACGAGACCAGCGGCTCCCAGGTGCTGTCCGCCCTGTTCAGCCCCCTGGTCGACTACGACGAGGCGAACAAGCCCCACGAGGTGGCCGCCGACTCGGTGACGTCGTCGGACAACAAGGTCTGGACGGTCAAGCTCAAGCCCGGCTACACCTTCCACAACGGCGAGAAGGTCACGGCCGACAACTACATCGACGCCTGGAACTACGGCGCGTACGCCCCCAACGGCCAGAACTCCAGCTACTTCTTCGAGAAGATCGCCGGCTACGAGGACCTGCAGGGCGAGCAGCCGAAGGCCAAGGCGCTGAGCGGCCTCAAGAAGGTCGACGACCTGACCTTCACGGTGACGCTCGCGCAGCCGTACGTCGACTTCAAGACCATGCTCGGCTACACCGCCTTCTACCCGCTGCCCAAGGCGGCCTTCTCCGCCCCGGGCGTGCTGGCCGAGGGCTACGAGCAGGCGCCGATCGGGCAGGGCCCGTTCAAGATGAAGGGCACCTGGCAGCACGACGCCAAGGTCGAGGTCGAGCGGTACGACGCGTTCCCCGGCCAGCAGCCGAAGGTGGGCGGCGTCGAGTTCCGCATCTACCAGCAGATGATGGCCGCGTACGCCGACGTGCTCTCCGACAACCTCGACGTGATCAAGCAGATCCCGACCGAGAACCTGTCGACCGCGGCGACCGACCTGGGTGACCGGTTCAAGCAGAGCCCGGCCTCCTCGCTCCAGGTGCTGGCCTTCCCGACCTTCCAGAAGGAGTTCAGCAAGCCCGAGGTGCGCAAGGCGATCTCGATGGCGATCGACCGGGACGAGATCACCAAGTCGATCTTCAAGGACTCGCAGCAGCCGGCGCGCTCGTTCGTCTCGCCGGTGGTCGCCGGTTACCGGGACGACACCATCGGCGCGGCCGGCACGTTCGACCCGGCCAAGGCCAAGGCCATGTACGAGGCCGCGGGCGGCCCGAAGAAGATCGAGCTGTCCTACAACGGCGACGGCGGCCACAAGGACTGGATCGACGCCACCTGCAACCAGCTCAAGGCCAACCTGGGCGTGGACTGCGTCGGCACCGCCGAGCCGAAGTTCGCGGACCTGCTGACCAAGCTCAAGCAGAAGCAGTCGGTCGGCCTGTTCCGCATGGGCTGGGTCATGGACTACCCGTCCATGGAGAACTACCTGGGCCCGCTGTACAGCACCAACGGCTCCTCGAACTACTACGGCTACAGCAACCCGCAGTTCGACAAGCTGCTCGCCGAGGGCGCCCAGGCGCCGACCGAGGACGAGGCGATCAAGAAGTACCAGGCGGCGGAGGACCTGCTGGCCGAGGACATGCCGGTGATCCCGCTCCGGTACGGCCAGAACAACTTCGGCTACTCCAGCAAGGTCAAGAACGTCGAGGTGGACCTCTTCGACCGGGTGGACCTGCTCAAGATCGAGGTTGCCAGCTAACACCCCGCACCACGGGTCGGGCCACCCCCACCGGGTGGCCCGGCCCGCGCAACGGCGTACGCTTCGCCCCTTTTAGAGAGACTTGCCAGTATGTTCCGCTTCATTCTGCGGCGACTGCTCCAGATGGTCCTCGCCTTCTTCGGGACCACGTTGATCGTCTACGCGCTGATGTTCGCCGGTCAGGGCGACCCCATCCAGGCGCTCGCCGGGGAACGCCCCGTCACCGCGGCCCAGCGGGCATACCTGACCGAGAAGTACCACCTGGACGCCACCGGCGTCGGCGGCTTCTTCTACCGCTACTTCGACTACATCAAGAACCTGCTCCAGGGTGACCTCGGGCAGTCGCTGACCGGACGGCAGATCGGCGACATCCTCGTCGCCGCCTGGCCGGTCACCGTCAAGCTCGCGCTGATCGCGATGGCTGTGACCATCGTCTTCGGGGTCACCGCCGGGGTGATCGCCGGCATCCGGCGGGCCAGCATCTTCGACAACTCGACGCTGGTGCTCACCCTGCTGGTGCTCGGCATCCCGACCATCGTGCTGGCCCCGCTGGCCCAGTACTTCCTCGGCGTGCGGTGGCAGCTCTTCCCGGCCACCGCCGGCGCCGAGCCCTCGCTCTACGCGCTGCTGCTGCCCGGCATCGTGCTCGGGTCGCTGTCGCTGGCCACCGCGCTGCGGCTGACCCGTACCTCGGTGGCCGAGAACCTGCGCGCCGACTACGTTCGCACCGCCCGGTCGAAGGGCCTGGTCAGGCGTCGGATCGTCAGCGTGCACGTGCTGCGCAACTCGCTCATCCCGGTGGTCACCTTCCTCGGCGTCGAGCTGGGCAACCTGATGAGCGGCGCGATCATCACCGAGGGCGTGTTCAACATCCCCGGCGTCGGCTTCAACCTGTTCCGCGGCATCCGCACGGAGGACGGCCCGCTGGTGGTGGGCATCGTCAGCGTGCTCGTCGTGGTCTACCTCCTCTCCAACCTGGTGGTGGACGTGCTCTACGCCGTCCTCGACCCGAGGATTCGCTATGAGTGAGCGCAGCGAACGAATCAACAACGCAGTGTGGTCGCTCGTGACCGCGCCGAGCGGAGCGAGGTGCGGGCATGAGTGATTTCGAGACCGTCGCGGCGACGGAGAACCAGGCCGCGCGGCGGGGTGTCTCCGGCGAGCCCGGCGCCCCCAGTCAGGTGGGCGCGCCGCACAAGCCGCGCAGCCTGGCCGGCGACGCCTGGCGGGACCTGCGCCGCAACCCGATCTTCTGGATCAGCCTGGCCCTGGTCGTGCTGGTCGCCGCGATGGCGGCGGTCCCGGCGCTGTTCACCGCCAACGACCCGCGCGACTGCCTGCTCTCCCGGCAGCACGCCGGGCCGTCCGGCGGGGCCGTCTTCGGGTACGACTTCCAGGGCTGCGACACCTACTCGCGGGCGGTCTACGGCGCGCGCGCCTCGCTGCTGGTCGGCGCGCTCTCCGCGCTGCTGACCGGGGCGATCGCGCTGGTCGTCGGGATGCTCGCCGGGTACTTCGGCCGGTGGGTCGACGCCGTGCTCTCCCGGGTGATCGACGTCGTGCTCGGCATCCCGCTGCTGCTCGCCGCGATCGTGCTGCTCAAGCGGGTGAGCACCAGCAGCGACAACGTCCGGCTGTTCGCGGTGATCTTCGTGCTCGCGGTGCTCGGCTGGACCACGGCGGCCCGGGTGGTCCGCTCCTCGGTGATCACGGCGAAGGAGCAGGACTACGTGGCCGCGGCCCGGATGCTGGGCGCCGGCAACGGCCGGATCATGTGGCGGCACATCCTGCCGAACGCGCTCGCCCCGGCGATCGTGGTGCTCACCATCGCGCTCGGCTCGTTCATCGCGGCCGAGGCGACGCTGAGCTTCCTCGGCATCGGCCTGAAGGCCCCGACCATCTCCTGGGGCATCGACATCGACGCCGGCCGGGTGCACATGCGCGAGTCGGCGACCCCGCTGATCGTGCCCTCCGCCTTCCTCGCGCTGACCGTGCTCGCCTTCATCATGCTGGGCGACGCGATCCGCGACGCCTTCGACCCGAAGCTCCGGTGAGAAACCCATGACACAGTCCGCGGTCCGGCCCACGCCGGCCTCCCCCACCCCGCCCGGCGGCCACCTGCTCGAGGTACGGGACCTGCACATCGAGTTCCGCACGACCGAGGGCGTGGCCAAGGTCATCAACGGGGTGACGTACCACCTCGACGCGGGCGAGACCCTGGCCGTGCTCGGCGAGTCCGGCTCCGGCAAGTCGGTCACCGCCCAGGCGATCATGGGCATCCTGGACACGCCCCCGGCACACATCCGCTCCGGCCAGATCCTCTACCAGGGTCGGGACCTGCTGACCCGGTCCGAGGAGCAGCGCCGGCAGGTGCGGGGCAAGGAGATCGCGATGATCTTCCAGGACGCGCTCTCCGCGCTGAACCCGGTCTTCCCGGTCGGCTGGCAGATCGGCGAGACGCTGCGCCAGCGCGAGGGGATGTCCCGCGCCGACGCCCGCCGGCGGACCGTCGAACTGATGGACCTCGTGAAGATCCCGGCCGCGGCGAAGCGGCTCGGCGACTACCCTCACCAGTTCTCCGGCGGCATGCGGCAGCGCGTCATGATCGCCATGGCGCTCGCCCTGGACCCCAAGGTGCTGATCGCCGACGAGCCCACCACGGCGCTCGACGTCACCGTGCAGGCCCAGATCATGGACCTGCTGGCCGACCTGCGCCGCGACCTGAACATGGCGATGATCCTGATCACCCACGACCTCGGCGTGGTCGCCGGCGTCGCGGACCGGATCGCCGTCATGTACGCCGGCCGGATCGTCGAGCACGCCGACGTGCGCTCGCTGTACCGGGCGCCGGCCCACCCGTACACCAAGGGGCTGCTGGAGTCGATCCCGCGCCTGGACGTCCGCGGCCAGGCACTGTCGACGATCAAGGGGTTGCCGCCGAACCTGATGCGGATCCCCTCCGGCTGCCCGTTCCACCCCCGGTGCCCGTACGTGCAGCAGGTCTGCGTGGACGTGGTGCCGCACGACCTGGTCCTCGGCGACGGCCGGACCAGCGCGTGCCACTTCGCGCAGGAGGTCCGTGATGACAGCGCCCGCTAGCCCGACCAAGGTGCGCGGCGAGACCATCCTCTCGGTCGACAACCTGGTCAAGCACTTCCCGATCAGCCGGGGCGTGCTGTTCCAGAAGCAGATCGGCGCCGTCAAGGCGGTCGACGGGGTCAGCTTCGAGCTGCGCCGCGGCGAGACGCTCGGCGTGGTCGGCGAGTCCGGCTGCGGCAAGTCCACCCTGGCCCGGCTGCTCATGCGGCTGGAGACGCCCACCTCCGGCCGGGCCACCCTGGAGGGCAGGGACCTGTTCAAGGCGTCCGGGTCCGAGCTGCGCCGGCTGCGCCGCAACATGCAGATGGTGATGCAGGACCCGTACACCTCGCTGAACCCGCGGATGACGGTCGGCGACATCATCGGCGAGCCGTTCGAGATCCACCCGGACGCGGCGCCGAAGGGCAGCAAGCGGGGGCGGGTGCAGGAGCTGCTGGACGTGGTCGGGCTCAACCCCGAGCACGTCAACCGGTACCCGCACCAGTTCTCCGGCGGCCAGCGGCAGCGCATCGGCATCGCCCGGGCGCTGGCCCTGCGGCCCGAGGTCATCGTCTGCGACGAGCCGGTCTCCGCCCTGGACGTCTCCATCCAGGCCCAGGTGATCAACCTGTTGGAGCAGCTCCAGGACGAGTTCGGGCTGTCGTACATCTTCATCGCCCACGATCTGTCGGTGGTCCGGCACATCTCGGACCGGGTCGCCGTGATGTACCTCGGCAAGATCGTGGAGATCGGCACCGAGGAGGAGATCTACGAGCGGGCCACCCACCCGTACACCCAGGCGCTGCTCTCCGCGGTGCCGGTGCCGGACCCGGACGCCCGCGAGGACCGCAGCATCATCCGGCTGACCGGCGACGTGCCCAGTCCGGCCGACCCGCCCTCGGGCTGCCGGTTCCGCACCCGCTGCTGGAAGGCCGAGGAGGTCTGCGCCACCCAGGAGCCGTACACGGTGCTCCGCGCGGCGGACCCGCACCCCTCGGCCTGCCACTTCGCCGAGGTTCGCCCCGCCGCCTGAGCCCCCGCACGACGGAGGCCCCGTCCCCCGGAGGAAGGGGGGACGGGGCCTCCGCACGGGTGGCCGGTCAGAGCTGGGCGAGAGGGAACGCCCAGATGCCGCGGCCATGGGTCGCGACGTAGATCGAGTTGTCGGCCGTGTTGTACTCGACGTCCATGCCGACGGTCAGCGGCAGGCCCGCGCCGAGCCGCTGCCAGCCGGTGGCGTCGGGCGCGCGGTAGAACGTGGCCAGGTCGGTGGCGAGCACCAGCGCGCCGGAGGACAGTTCCTTGACCGAGCTGGCCGGCACGTCCGGCAGGTTCGCCGAGACGTCCTTCCAGGTCGCGCCCGCGTCGGTGGTCTCGAAGACGTGGCCGTAACCGGCGCCCGGACCCTCGGTGAACCGGCGGGAGAACCCGTTCACCGCGAGGAAGGCGTGCGACGGGTTCGCCGGGTCGATCCCGACACCCTGGAGGAACCGGTTGGGGAAGTCACCCGGCAGGGTGACCTGGTGCCAGCTCGACGGGTCGTTGACCTTGCCGACCGCGAGGCCCCGGGCGAAGCCGGCGTTGTTGCACGGGCCGCACCAACCGACGTACGCCGTCCCGCCGGAGACCGCCACCGAGGTGGCGGTGTGGCCGGCGCCCAGGTTGAACACGTTGGTCCAGCCCTTGCCGTTCTGGATCGAGTAGCCCTTGGTGTTCACCCAGACGTGCTGGCCACCGGCGACCCAGACGTTGGCGTCGTGGTCGTCCGGCGCGAAGGGCGCGATGAACCGGGCCGGCTCGTCGCCCGGCGACGAGGTGTACGGCCGGATGTCCCGCGAGGTGGAGTCCGCCAGCGTGCCCGAGCCGGTGTTGGCGTTGCAGTTCTCGGTCACCCGCATGGCCAGGTTGGTGTACTCCTGGACCTGCCGGCAGCCGTTCGCCGGGTCGGCCTGGGAGTCGCCGCCGTCACCGCCGAAGTGCGAGCCCATCACCGTGTCGCCGGGGCGCAGGATCGAGGTGCCGTTGTCCTGCAGACCGCCGGAGACGATGGTGCCGGCCCTGGCCGGGTCCTTGCCCAACGCCACCGAGTAGTACTGGAGCGCGTCGATGGTGCCGTCGTTGAGGCTCTGCCAGTCGGTGGCGTGCCCGTCCTTGTCGGTCTTTCCGTTGACCGGCCGCCGGTAGACGCCGCCGTCGTTACCGACGTAGACGAAGCCGTTGCCCACGGCCACCGAGTGCTGGTCGGAGTGGGTGGTCTTGTTGCAGGTGTTCTGCGCGTCGTGGATGTTCCAGCAGGAGAAGTTGAAGTTCCAGTACGGGCCGACCGTCTTCCAGTTGGCACCGGCGTCGGTCGACTCGTAGACCTCCTCCAGACCCGCCCAGAGGTGGTTCGGGTTGGCCGGGTCCACCGCCAGGAACTGGTTGTACCAGGCCTGGATGCCCGGGCCGTAGCCCTTGCCCATCACCGTCTGCTTGAGCGCCGAGCCGGAGTTGCCAAGCTTCGACGAGTCGGCGATCTTGTTCCACGGGCCGGCCGGGTTGCCGGTGTTGGAGACGTAGATGCCGTCCAGGTAGCTGTTCACGTTGCCGGCCGGCTTGTTGAGCAGCCGCGGCGACTGGTTGATCGCGTAGAGCTTGCCGCCGTCGGCGGAGAAGGCGAACGTCACGTAGCCGATGTCGTCGGCCGGCATGGCGCCGGTCGGGTTGACCTTCGTCCAACCGCCCGCGGTGTAGTCGGCGGTCTCGTAGAAGCCGTTGTAGGTGTCACCGGAGCGCCAGGCCGAGGCGGCCACCACGTGCTTCGGGTTGCGCGGGTCCTGGGCCACGTCGTTGACGATGTTCTTGTAAGCGGCGTTCGCGTCGGCCGCGTTCGCCCCGCCCGGCAGGTAGCTCGGGTTCGGCGCGAACTCCAGCTTCCAGGCGCCCGAGGTGCTGCCCATCGCGTGCGAGAACAGGCCCCGGTTGGTGGCGACCCAGACCTTGCCGTCGAAGAAGCGCAGCTTGTTGATGACCGTGCTCTCCAGCTCGGTCCCGCCGACCCGGTCGGTCGGCTTGAAGGCGCCGGACGTCGGGTTGGCCAGCCGGTAGACGCCGGCGCCGACGTACGAGGTGCCGCCGGTGTTCCCCTCGCCGCTGGCGTACCAGAGCGAGCCGTCGGCGGCGAGCACGACGTCGCCGCTGGAGAGGGTGGGCAGCGCGTCCGTGATCGGCGTCCAGCTCCCGCCGCCGATCGAGGAACGCCACACGCCGCCGTCCGCGCCGGCCGCGTACACGTGGCCGCTGTTGTCCGACGCGAGGCCGGTGATCCGGCCGGTGACCAGGCCGGCGCCCCCGGAGGAGTTGGACGCGTAGTCGCGGTAGCGCGGGTCGTCGCCGTCGTACTTGATGTTGGTGACCTCGTGCCAGCTGCCCTTCGTCGCCGGCAGCGCGTTGAGCTGGCTCAACGCGTTGGTGTAGGCGCCCGGCGCGACGATGCCCGGCGCGTAGCGGGCCTGGGCGAACTGCTCGGCGATGGTGCGGGCCTCGAAGGCCTCCTCACCGGCCTCCTCCGACTCCTCGCCGGCCGCCATCTCCATGAACTCCCTGGGATGCCAGGGCATGTTGGCGCCGGGCTCCTCGGCCAGGCCCAGCTTCTCCTGTACCTCGTGGTTGGTGGCGACGACGCCACCGAGCACGGCGGTGAGCACCAGCGCGCCCGCGATTGTCGCCGGCTTGCGCCAGCGGAATGTGGACATGTGAATCCTCCCGGATTCGAGGGGGTACCGGGCCGGCGGCCCGGGACGGAAGACCATGGACGGGTGGCGCGCGAGGGCGCCTACCGGTGGTCGGACGGACACCGTCCGAGCGGGACCCGGCGCGGCGGAACACCCGGACGGACCTCGGGTCACGTCCGACGGGCGACGCGGGCAGGGTCAGGCGGAAGCCGGTGGGCCGCGGGTGGCCAGGGTGCCGCGCGGCGGCAGCGGGAGGGCCGGCTGGCGGCAGCGGATCGCGACGGCCACCCGCTCGAGCGTGCCGCCGACCAGCGGGGGCGCGGCCGGGAGGACGTCGTCAGGTCCGTCACCGGCGGTGACGCCGGCGCGGTGGTCACCGCAGGGTCCGCCGGAGAACTCCGTCCACAGCTCCGACGGAGCGTGGCCGGGCGTGCGGGGCGCGCCGGCCGGCCGGGGGTCGCCGGAGGGGGCGGGACGGTCCGGCGGGGTGACCGGTGTGTCGACGGCCCGTCCGTCCGGTGGAAGGACGGCGTGGCCGACGTGGTGGATCGACCGGTGCGCCGCGCCGGGCTGATGGCTCTCCGCGCAGACGGGCGCGCCCAGGCCGGCCAGGACGAACGCCAACGCGACGACGACGGTGCTCAACCGGTCGAATGCGCGCATGGGCAAACCTGTCCGAGGCGGAGGCCGCTCGAGCGCGCGGCGCGACGGCCGCGGGGCGGGAGCGAATGAAGCAGAGGGCGGGAGGGATCGATCGCTTGCTGCGGGACAACGCTAGCAACAACTTTCACAACCCGGCAACGGTGGACCCTCGTCCTTTCGGCTGGTCAGCCGTCCACTCGTGACATCGCTCGGACCGGGGCGGACACCACATGAAACAGGGGCGCGGCCGGTCGGCCGCGCCCCCGTTCCGGGTCGGAGATCAGTGGAAGAAGTGCCGGGTGCCGGTGAGGTACATGGTCACCCCGGCCTCCTTGCAGGCGGCGATGGTCTCCTCGTCGCGGATCGAGCCGCCAGGCTGGACGATCGCCCGGACGCCGGCCTCGATGAGGATCTTCGGGCCGTCGGCGAACGGGAAGAACGCGTCCGAGGCGCAGACCGAGCCGCGGGCCCGCTCGGCGCCGGCCCGGCTCACCGCCAGCTGCGCCGAGTCGACCCGGTTGACCTGGCCCATCCCGACACCGACGGTGGCGCCCTCCCGGGCCAGCAGGATCGCGTTGCTCTTCACCGCGCGGACCGCCCGCCAGGCGAACGCCAGGTCACGCAGGGTGGCCTCGTCGGCCGCCTCGCCGGTGGCCAACGTCCAGTTCGCCGGGTCGTCGCCCGCGGCGTCGATCCGGTCCCGCATCTGCACCAGCACCCCGCCGGTGACCTGCCGCCACTCGGCGGGCAGCGGGTCGAACCCGGGGGCCCGCAGCAGCCGGATGTTCTTCTTTCCCCGGAGGATCTCCAGGGCGCCCTCGTCGAAGCCGGGCGCCACCAGCACCTCGGTGAAGATCTCCGCGACCTGCCGGGCCAGCTCGACCGAGACCGGCCGGTTGACCGCGATCACCCCGCCGTACGCGGACACCGGGTCGCAGGCGTGCGCCCGGCGGTGCGCCTCGGCGACGTCCGCCCCGACCGCGATGCCGCACGGGTTGGCGTGCTTGATGATCGCCACGGCCGGCTGCTCGGGGAAGTCGTTCGCGGCCCGCCAGGCGGCGTCGGCGTCGACGTAGTTGTTGTAGGACATCTCCTTGCCGTGCAGCTGCTCCGCCTGGGCCAGGCCGGCCGGGCTGGCCGGGTCGGCGTAGAGGGCGGCCGCCTGGTGCGGGTTCTCGCCGTAGCGCAGCACCGCCTGTCGGCGCAGCGCCAGCCCGGCGAACGCGGGCCAACCGTCACCGGCCGGCGCCAGCTCGCTGGCGAACCACTCGGCGACGGCCACGTCGTAGTCGGCGATGTCGGCGAACGCGCGGGCCGCGAGGGCCCGCCGCTGGGCCAGGGTGAAGCCGCCCTCGGCGAGCGCGGCCCGCAGCGCCGGGTATGCCGCCGGGTCGGTCACCACGGCCACCGAGTCGTGGTTCTTGGCCGCGGCCCGGACCATCGCCGGACCACCGATGTCGATCTGCTCGACGCACTCGTCCTGGCTCGCGCCGGAGGCGACCGTCGCCTGGAACGGGTAGAGGTTGGAGACCAGCAGGTCGATGCCCGCGATGCCGTGCTCGTCGAGCTGGGCGGCGTGCGCGTCCTTGCGCAGGTCGGCGAGGAGTCCACCGTGGATCTTCGGGTGCAGGGTCTTGACCCGGCCGTCGAGGATCTCCGGGAACCCGGTCACCTGCTCGACCGGGGTCACCGGCACGCCCGCGCCGGAAATCGTCGACGCGGTGCTGCCCGTCGAGACGATCTCCACCCCGGCCTCGTGCAGGGCCCGGGCCAGCTCGACCAGGCCGGTCTTGTCGTAGACGCTCACCAGCGCCCGCTTGATCGGGCGCCGGACGTCCTCAGTGGCACTCACGGAATTGAGACCTTTCTGCCGGTGATCGTCCAACCTTCACGGACCAGCCGACCGACCTGCTCGACGAGCTGGCGCCGCTCGGCGGACTTGATGCGCTCGGTGAGCGTCTCCTCGTCGTCGTCGTCCAGCACCGGCACGGCGACCTGGGCGACGATCGGGCCGGTGTCCATCCCGGCGTCGACGAAGAACAGGGTGGCCCCGGTGACCTTCACGCCGTACGCCAGCGCGTCCCGGGGGCCGTGGATGCCGGGGAACGCCGGCAGCAGGGTGTTGTGCGTGTTCAGGTAGCGGTCGCCGAACGCGGCCAGGAAGTGCGGGCCGACGAGCTTGAGGAAGCCGGCGCTGATCACCAGGTCCGGCCGGTGCTCGGCGACCCGGGCGGTGAGCGCCTTGTCCCAGTCCTCGCGGGTCGGGTGGTCCTTCAGCCGCTCCACGAAGGCCGGCACGCCGGCCGCGGCGGCCCGGTCCAGGCCGGTGATCCGGTCACGGTCGGCGCCTACGGCCACCACCCGGGCCCCGTACGCGGGGTCGGCGGCGGCGTCCAGCAGGGCCTGGAGGTTGCTGCCGGAGCCGGAGACGAGGACGACGAGGCGGGCGACGGACGCGGGCTCGGTCACGCGGCAACCCTATCGGGCCTGCTGGCGCGTCCGACGCTCGGGCGGGCACGCCTCGGGTGATCTCCCTCGTGGCGTCGGCACGATACGCTGCCGTCGCCCGGTGCCGCGCTCACGCCCGGCCCGGCGTCGGCATCGTGACCTTGGTCCCGGGCCCGTGTGCCGCGGGCGTCCCGGTGTCCGGGCGGAATGATGAGCGGCAAACAACCGACTAATGGACCGTCGACCCCCAGTTTGAGGAGCGCTCCGCAATGCAGCCCGGTTACCCCGGTCAGGACCCGCACGGCCAGCAGCCGAACCAGGATCCGACCTCCCCGCAGTACGACCCGTACGCCCAGCCCCCGCAGGCTCCCCAGTACGGCCAGCAGCCCACCTCGGGCCAGCCGTACGGGCAGGACCCGTACGCCCAGCCGCCGCAGGCCCCGCAGTACGGCCAGCCGACCTCCGGCCAGCCGTACGGCCAGCCGACCTCCGGCCAGCCCTACGGCCAGGACCCGTACGCGCAGCAGCAGCCGTACGGCGCCGCGCCCCAGTACCCGGCCGCCGGCTACCCCACCGGCGGCGGCCAGAACAACACGCTCGGGCTGATCGGCATGATCGCCGGTATCGCCTCGATCGTGCTCGGCCTCTGCTGCCCGCTGATCGGCATCCCGGCCGGCATCGCCGGCATCGTGCTCGGCGTGATGGGCCAGAAGAAGGTCCAGGCGGGCGAGGCCAGCAACGCCGGCCAGGCCAAGGCCGCTCTCATCTGCGGCGGCATCGGCGTGGTCATCGGCATCATCAACGCCATCGCCGGCGCCGCGATCAACCTGGGCAACCTCGGTTCCTGAACCGGCTTTACGAGGGGGCGTCCGGCACCGCCGGCCGCCCCCTCCGCCGTCTCCGGCGCCGGTCAGCGCTCCGCGCGGCGGGGCGGTGGGGCGGTGCGGCGTGGGGCGGCGGGGCGTGG
>NZ_MUYZ01000429.1:0-4021 GCF_003013775.1 Micromonospora sp. MH33 | reverse complement strand
GGTCGGCCAGCGCCGCCTGGGTGTCCTGGCGGGCTCGCGCGGCGGCCGCGGCGGCGTCCTCGGCGTCCCGGCGGGCCTCGTCGCGTTCGGTGTGCGCCGCCGCCACCTGGGCGGCGGTCTCGGCGCGGACCTCGGCGAGCTGCCGCTCCACCCCGGCGGGGGAGAGCTCGGCGTGCAGCGCGTCGGTGAGGGTCTCCACGATCTGGTCGAGCCGGTCCACCGCCTCCCAGGTGCGGGCGACCTGCCCGGGCAGGCCGGGGGAGTTGCGGTGGCGCATCCGGGAGTTGCGCGACGCCCGCTGGCAGGCGCCGTCGTTGTCCCGGCAGTACCGGAACGGCCGGCCCGCGCCGGCGCGCTGCGGCACCTCGCGTCCACAGTGGGCGCAGGGACGGGTCTCGGGGGCGGGCTCGGCGTCCATCGGCGGCGAAGTCTAGTTGCCGTGGGTCACGACGGTGTCGACGGCCCGGTGCGGCCGTGGCGGGGCGCCGCCCGCACCGCCGTTCAGTCGACGACCTCGCGGCCGGCGTCCGCGCGGGCGGCACGGTCGAGGGTGTAGTGGCGTTGCAGCAGCACCGCGACCACCATGACGGCGGCCGGCAGCAGGCCGAAGCCGTGCCGGATCGCGGCCTGCGCGCCCGCCGACTGGGTGACCGCCTGCCCGGCCGTGGAGGCCACGAAGCCGCCGGCGGCCAGGCAGAGCGCGTAGGCGTAGGGGCCGAGCGCCGCGCCGGTGGCCTCGGTGGCGGTCCACACCCCGGTGTAGGTGCCGGCCCGGTCGGTGTCGGCGGCGCGGATCACGTCGGGCAGCATCGAGAACGGCAGCAGCTGCATTGCGGCGAACGCCACCCCGAGCACCGCCACCGCGCCGACCAGCACCGGCAGCCCGGCCGGCCGGCCGAGGGCCAGGACCAGCGCGCCGACGGCGAACGCGAGTTGGGCGGTAAGCAGCGCCCGCTGCTTGCCGACCCGTCGGGACACCGCCAGCCAGGCCGGGGTGACCAGCAGTGCCGGCGCGACGAACGCGGCGACCAGCACGGTGGTGAGCTTCGGGCGGCCCAGCTCGTACTCGGCGTAGTAGGGCACCCCGGCCAGCACCAGGTGGGTGGTGGTGGACATGGCCAGGTACGCGCCGACCAGCCAGCGGAACTGCCGGTCGCGCAGGCTCGCCACCAGGGTCGACCACCCGGCCGCCCGGTGCGGCGGCGCCGGCACGGCGGCGGTGCGGCGCAGCCGGTCGATCCCGGCGACGCCGACCGCCATGGCCCCGAGCATCCCCACCGCGAGCAGCGCCGCCATCCGCAGGTAGCCGGCGCGGGTGGCGGCGTCACCGCCGGCCAGCAGCGGCGCGAGCAGCCCGGAGACCAGGATGCCGAGGGTGAGCACCACCATCCGGAAGGCCATCAGCCGGGTGCGCTCGTGGTAGCCGATCCGCAGGTCCGCCGGGGTGGCCAGGTAGGGAACCTGGTACGCGGCGAAGAGCAGGTTGCCGGCGACGAAGAACAGCGCCACCCAGGCCGCGGCAGATGCCCCGCTCCACCCGCCGGGCACCGCGAACAGCGCGGCGAAGGCCAACGGCAGGGCGCAGCCGGCCAGCAGCAGCCGTCGCCGGTGGCCGCGGCGGGCCTGCTCGACGTCGCAGCGGTGCCCGATCCAGGGGTGCAGCAGCACGTCGGCGATCTTCGGCAGCAGCAGGGTCAGCCCCGCCAGCCACGGGGCGACCGCGAGGACGTCGGTGAGGAAGTAGAGCAGCAGCAGCCCGGGCACGGTCACCCAGACACCCATGCCGAGCGAGCCGGCGGCGAAGCCGGCCAGCGGGCCGTGCGGCAGGGCGGCGGCCTGCCGCCGCTGGTCGAGCCCGGTCATGGTCGCCCCCTCCTCGGGGCACGCCGCCCCCAATCCAACGGATGCTGGATTGTAGGGGGGACAATGGCGGGATGACCATGCCCCGCCGCCGACCGGGCCGGCCGCGCCGCGGCGACCAGCGGCCCACCCGTGACCTGGTGCTCGCCGCCGCCACCGCGCTCTTCGCCGAGCGTGGCTTCGACGCGGTCGGCCTGCGCGACGTCGCCGCCGCGGCGGGCGTCGACGTGGCCACCGTCGCCCACCACACCGGCACGAAGGCCGAGCTCTACGACGCCTGCTTCGCCCGGGTCTTCGCCGCCGAGCGGGAGGTTCTCGATGCGGCCGGCGAGCGCGCCCGGGCAGCCCTGGCGGCCGGGCGCGCCGAGGCGCTGCGGGCGCTGCACGACCTGGTCGACGTGTTCGTGGACTTCCTCGAGGACCGGCCGGAGACCACCGCGCTGTGGCTGCGCCGCTGGCTGGAGCCGCACCGGCACGCCGACCTCGACCGGCGGTACGCGGCCCCGCTCTACGCGCTGGTCGAGGAGTTGCTCGCCGCCGCGGCCGCGGGCGGGGCGCTGGTCGAGCCGGCCCCGCACGTCACGGTGCGCAGCCTGGTCTGGGCGGTGCACGGGCACGTGGTGGCCCTCGCCGCGCAGGACGGCTCCGGCGCCCGCGAGCGGCGCGAGTTCCGCACCTTCGTGCACCGCCTCCTGGACGGGCTGTACCCGCCGGCCACCCCTTGACGGGCCGCCGCCCGCCGGGGATTATCCAGCAGTCGTTGGATTAGGAGGCGGGCATGACGGCACCACCCGCAGTGGCGGTCATCGGCGCCGGCGCGGCCGGACTGGCCACCCTCAAGGCACTGGCCGACGCCGGCGTGCCGGCGGTCGCGTTCGAGACCGCCGACACCATCGGCGGTCTCTGGGTGTACGGGTCGCCCGGCTCGCCGGTGTACCGGACGCTGCACCTGAACACCAGCAAGGGGCGCACCGAGTTCGCCGACCACCCGATGCCGGCGCACTGGCCCGACTACCCGGACCACGGCCGCATCGCCGGCTACCTCGCCGACTACGCCGACCGGTTCGGCCTGCGCGACGCCGTGCGGCTGCGGCACACCGTCGAACGGGTCACCCGGACCGCCGACGGCGGCTGGACCGTGCACGCCACCGGACCCGACGGGCCGGTCCACCTCGACGTCGAGGCGGTGGTGGTGGCCAACGGGCACAACCGGGTGCCGAAGTGGCCCGACCCGTACCCGGGCGAGTGCACCGCGGAGCAGCTGCACAGCCA
This sequence comes from Micromonospora sp. MH33, assembly GCF_003013775.1. Classification (NCBI taxonomy): domain Bacteria; kingdom Bacillati; phylum Actinomycetota; class Actinomycetes; order Micromonosporales; family Micromonosporaceae; genus Micromonospora; species Micromonospora sp. MH33. The sequence goes on along the minus strand of NZ_MUYZ01000429.1, from coordinate 889 downwards.
CGACTACCGGGGCCCGGAGCAGCTCGCCGGCCGGCGGGTGCTGGTGGTCGGCGGCGGCAACTCCGCCATGGACATCGCCGTCGACGCCTCGTACGCCGCCGCGCGCACCCTGCTGTCGCTGCGCCGCGGGGTCTGGGTGGTGCCCAAGTACCTGCTCGGTCGCCCCTCCGACACCCTCAACGGCGCGCTCGCCCGCCGGCTGCCCTGGCGGCTGCGGCAGCGGATCAGCCAGACCATGCTCGCCGTCACCGTCGGCCCACCCGCCCGGTACGGGCTGCCCACCCCCGCCCACGGCTTCCTCCAGGACCACCCCACTCTCTCCGACGGGCTGCTGTCCCGGCTCACCCACGGCGACATCCGGGCCCGTCCCGGCATCGCCAGGTGGGCCGGCGACCGGGTCGAGTTCACCGACGGCCGCTCCGACGAGGTGGACCTCGTGATCTGGTGCACCGGCTACCGGGTGGAGATCCCCTTCCTCGCCCCCGAACTGCTCGGCGACGGCGCCGACCGGCTGCCGCTGTACCGGCACGTGTTCCACCTGGACGCCCCCGGCCTGGCCTTCGTCGGGCTGATGCAGTCCACCGGCGCGGCGTTCCCGCTGGTCGAGGCCCAGGCCCGGCTGGTCGCCGGGTGGCTCGCCGGCACCTGGGCGCCACCGGAACGCTCCCGGCAGGCGGCCGCCTGCCGGGCCGAGCTGCGCGCCGCCACCACCCGGTGGGGGCAGCGCCGGCCGCACATGCGGGTCGACTTCGACGCGTACCTCACCGAGCTGGAGCGGGAACTGGCCGCCGGGCGGCGCCGGGCGGAGGTGCAGCGGTGAGCGGGCTGGCGGGACGGCGCGTGCTGGTCACCGGCGCGCGGGGCACCTTCGGGCGGCACCTGTGCGCCG
>NZ_MUYZ01000428.1:0-4049 GCF_003013775.1 Micromonospora sp. MH33 | reverse complement strand
ACACACAGTTCGTGTCGTAACCCCGCCCCCGCAAAACCGGATCGCCACCACGAACCGCATTCACCCCACCCAGCCACGGGAACCGGGCCGACACCTCATCCTCCGACAACTGACTCGGCAGCAGCACGTCACCACGTCCCGCCTCACCAGCCACATCCGCCGAAGAATCCGACCCGCCCGCGTCGGAGTCGTTCCCCCCATCAACCGGCCCATCCGGCACGCCGGGCAACCCCACCGGCCCGCCAGCGCCACCGGACACGGACCACAAGTGCACCATCGAGTCCGCGTCGCCGCCGGCCATCCCCCACCGACCGGGCCCCGCCTGCCACGACGTCAGCGACAGCAACGGGGCGGGGGCCTCCACCGTCTCGAGCAACTCACCGTCGATGTTCCAGATCCGCACCGTCCCCTCCAGGCTGGCTGCGGCGATCATCCGACCCGTGCCCGCCTGCCACGACGTCACCGCCGTCACCGCGCTGTCGTGGCCCGTCAACCTCTGCCGCTTTACACCGCTGGCCGCGTCCCAGATCAGCACCAGCCCGTCCTTGCCGCCGGAGGCCACCAGCCGCTCCGACCCCGCCTGCCACGACGTCACCGCCGTCACCCCGTCGGTGTGGTCCTCGAACGTCACGAGCCGCTGACCGCTGGCCGCGTCCCAGATCCGCACCGTCCCGTCCTCGCTGGCGGAGGCCACCCGTGGGCCCGACTCCCCCTGCCACGACGTCACCGCCAACACTGCGCTCTCGTGGCCGTCCAACCTGCGCTCCACACCGCTGGCCACGTCCCAGATCAGCACCGACCCGTCCAGGCTGACGGAGGCCAGGAGACGGTCCGGCCCCGCCTGCCACGACGTCACCGCCGACACCGGGCTGTCGTGGCCCGCCAACCTCTGCCGCTTCACACCGCTGGCCGCGTCCCAGATCAGCACCAGCCCGTCATCGTCGCCGGAGGCCACCAGCCGCTCCGACCCCGCCTGCCACGACGTCACCGCCGACACCTCGTCGGTGTGGCCGCCCTCGAACATCACGAGCCGCTGACCGCTGGCCACGTCCCAGATCCGCACCGTCCCGTCCTCGCTGGCGGAGGCCACCCGTGGGCCCGACTCCCCCTGCCACGACGTCACCGCCCACACCGGGCCGTCGTGGCCGGTCAGCGGACCCCGCTCATCCGACACAACGGACACGCCAGCAGCGGCTCGCGCCTGTTCGAGGTGCCGGTCCAACTCCGCGGCCGCTGTCTCGGCCTGGCCGATCCGGTCCCCCAGCCCCCCAAGCTCACCCGCCGGCAACGATTCGACGTAGGCGTCCACGGTGCGCGACACAAGCGCACGCGCACGGCTCAGACCCTGCATCTCCTGGAGGTACCGGTCGGACACCCCCGCCAGGGCGGACCGCGCCGGGCTGTCGCCTCGACCGGGGGCGGTCATCCGCTGCGACTCCCGGTCAGCGGCGCCCATCCGCGTCGCATGGCCGACGGCAAGAGCCGCCCACCGCCGGATCAGATCCGCACGCACAGCGGTGACCTCGACGTCGGAAACGGACACCGCCTGCTCACCCGACCTGGCCGCACCGTCCCCGGCCCGCCCCGGCAGCGCCGCCGCCGGCAACGGCGAGACCTGCTCCTCCAACCACTGCCGCGCCAGGCCGAACGCGCTCACCGCGGAGAACAACTCCGCCCGCCACTGCTCGGACACATCCGGCACCCGCCCCACCACATCCACCCGGGGCACCGGCGGCGACACCCCAAGGGCCGCCCGCAGCTCGGAAACCGGCGCTACCGCGCCGTCCGCCGACCACAACAACGCCACGTCCTGGCCATGATCCGCCAGGAACCGGTCGAAGTCCGCCAATCCCAGATCCCGCACAGCGGACAGATCGACAATCCGCCGACCGTTTTCGCGCTGGCCCCCCTCCGGCAGGTACTCGCCGGGGTTTACAGGTCTGTTGGTCACCACCGGCTGGCCCGGTGCCGTGTAGAAGACCCAGGCACCCAGATACACCGCCCGCAACACCCCGTAGACGGCCTCCGGCACCCCCCCGTCCACCCGGACCGCCGACACCGGAGCCACCACCGTCTCCCACACCCGGTCGATCTCATCCTCGATCCGTTCCATCACCTCCTCGTCCACCACGTCGTCAGTCGTCACCAACGCCACCGCCAGCCGCCGGTTGCGCTCGTCGCCGATCCACCTCTCCAGCCGCAGATCAGGCCGATCCGTCCCCACCGGCAACGCGTCCTGACCCGTCCACCCGCGCGTGAGCCCGACCAGCCGTTCACCCAACGCCACCGACTGGTCAACCCGCTCACTGATCCGGGGCTGCCCGTCCACCCCCACCGCCGGATCACCCACCACGTCGGGAAGCGCCGCCCTCAACTCCCCGGCCCAACCGACCCGACCCGGAGCCGCCGCCCCCACCGCCGCCGCGATCCCCTCCACCTCGGCCAACACGCGGGTCCACCCGTCCGCCTCGACCAGATCCCGCGCCGCCCGAAGGCCCCCAACCGCCGGCTCACCGGTGGCCAGCTCACCCATCCGCACCGGCCACAGGTCATCCTCAGCCGCATGCGTCAACACCACCGTCGACGTCCACCCACCGAACCCGTGCACCACCACGTACACCGGCTCCCGCAACCCCGACGCCGCCGGCGGCAACGCACCATTCAGGACGACCTCGAGGATCGATGACAGGACCGCCCCGGGATGCATCGGACGCGGGCCCGGCACACCCACCACCAACACCCGCGCACCATCCGGCACCCACCCCACCGGCCCCACATTCGGCACCCTCGCCAGACTCTCCCCCAGAGCCGCCTCCAGAATCTCCTCCGCGAGCAACTCCGCCGGCCGCAACTGCGTCACCCGCAAACCACGCTCCGACGGCACTCTCGGAAGGAACACCCAATCCCGGAAATACGAGAACGCCCGCTGCCCCAACCGCGCCCAATCCCGATCAAAAGGCAGGAGATACGGCCCATGGATCACGGGCAACTGAGCATCCGCCCGACGTCGCCGATACTCAAGACCAGCTTCCTCGTTGATCGGATGCGCCTGGAACTCCCACAACAACGTCCCACCGGGGAACGTCTCCTGACCCGAGAAATCGACAGCGCGCAGACCCGGCGGAACAACCCCCGCCTCTGCCCCCGAATCCGCCACATACTGCCAACGGGCCGCCACCGCCCCCGACTGCTTGAACGCCGCCCGCAACTCCGCGACCTCGACCAACGTCTGTGACTCCAGCACAGGAACACCAGACGGGTCAGCACTGTACGGCGACAGCTCGACCACCGCCGCCTCCGGCACCTTCACGTCTGACCTCAGCCCACCGAAAAGCAAGCTCCCCACGAGATCCAGCACACCCTCAGGCCCACGGTCCTCGTACACCAACACCACCCGCGAGACCGCATCACCCGCAGGCCGATCCTGCCCCGTCCTCGCCGCCCACGCCTCGGCATCCGTCACCGCCTGCTCCCGCGCCACCACAGCAAGACGCTCTACGTCAACCCCAGCGCCCACACCGTCGGGATGCACCACCATCCACCCGTCACCCGGCACCACCGACCATCCCGCCGCCCCCGTAGCGTCACCAGAAGGCTGGGACAGACCGGTAGGGTCGCCAGCTATCTGGGACAGGTACGGCCCGAGCAAGCTCTCCACGTCCGGAACACCCAACGAGGACGCCGGCCTCGACGCGAACAACTCCTCCTCCGAATAGCGCGGAACACCCGCAGTCGCGTCGTCCCCCACACCCGACGGCGGCGCATACAAAGGACCGTGCGACTCCCCCACGTCCGGAACACCCAACGAGGACGCCGCCCTCGACGCGAACAACCTCTCCTCCGCATCGACATCCGAACCCACGGCAGGGGAATCGGACCCCGTCCGGGACTCCTCCTCCGGCGCCGTCCGGTCCATCCCGGCCAGGTCCGCATGCTCCGCAACGGTCACGGTCGCGGCGTCTGCCACCCCCGCCGGCGGACGCGGGACACCCACACCATCGGTGGTCGCCACGAACCGCAACCGACCAGGCTCCACCGGCCCCCGAGCC
>NZ_MUYZ01000427.1:0-4050 GCF_003013775.1 Micromonospora sp. MH33 | reverse complement strand
CGGCCAGGGCGGTGCCGGCCGGCACGGTCAGCGGGTCGCTGATCCGGTTGTGCTCGGCGAGCAGCCGCCAGCGCAGCGGCGAGCCGAGCGCGTCGTGGGCGAGCAGGTCGAAGCGCACCCCCGACCAGCCCGGCTCGGCCGCCCCGTCCGCGGCGGCGACCACCGCCGACCCCGGCGGCACCGTCGGCGTGCTCGCCGCGGCCAGTTCCTCCGCGAAGCCCGCCCGGGCCGCCTCGGCGGTCTCGGCCACCCGGACCAACTTGAGCCGCAGCCAGGAGCGGCGCGGGGTGCCGGTGAGGGTGAACGCGTCGAAGCGTTCCGCGATCGCCACGATGACGCCCGGCACGTTCCAGGTCTTGCCCCAGACCAGCCGGACCAGCGGGGGCCGGAGCCAGCCGTGCTCGACGGCCGAGTTCTCCGCCAGCATCCACAGCGGACGGGTGAGCGCGCGGACGTCCTCGGGGCGTGCCGGCGACTCCACGAAGTCGGTGTCGAAGAGCAGGTCCAGCACCAGCTCGGTACGCCCGCCGCCGGTGAAGACCAGCGGGTCGTCGGCGAGACCGGCCCCGGTGAGCTGGCCGTCCGGTGCGCCCCGGGGGCGTACGCCGGCGAGCCGGGTGACCTGCACGGTCTCCGGGTTGAGCGGGCACTGCCGGCGGCCCTGCCACCGGTCTGCCCGCCGGCCTCGGCCGGCAGCGGCGGCCACGGCCCGGCCGCCGTCCCGGTCCAACCCGGACGGTCGGGGGCCGGCCCGCCGGCCCTGCCGTCTCCGGTCCGGGGCGCGGAGGCGATCGGATTCGGGTGCGTCTGTTGTCGTCCCAGCGACAACAGATGCACCCGAAGGTCCCGACCACCGGCCGTGGTCGTTCCCCCCGGGGCGTCGGCGGGCCGTTCCTTCCGGGTGCGGCCGGTGGCCTGGTCGGCGGGCGGGGCGGCGGACGTGGGTGCGCCTGCGTCGGATGACGGGACCCGGGCCGTGGGGCCGGCCATTCCCGATTCGGGTGGGCTGTCCGCGGCGACGCTCCGCCCCGACCGGTCGCTTCCGGTCCGCGCACCGGTCTCACCCGACGCCGATCCCGCCGGCGCGCGCCCCCTTCGGGTGCCGGTCCGGCCGGATGTCGATCCCGCCGGGGTGCCGGTCCGGCCGAGCGCCGATCCCGCCTGGGCGTCGGTCGGGCCGGGCGATGATCCGGCGGGAGCACCGGTTGCGCCCGGCCCACCGGGCGACCGTTGCGCTCCGGCGGCCTGGAATGACGATCCGTCCGGGGCGAGGCCCTCGCCCCACGATCCACCACGGCGGACGTCGTTGGACGACGGGGCACCCCGCATGTCGGGGAAGGGTCCGCGCCCTGCGGACCTGGATCCGCCCGGTCCCCACCCGGTGCCGAGCGGCCAGCGTCGGCCTGCCGCGTCGCGCCGAGTGGATCCCTGCCGGGCAGCACCCTCGCCCGCGAAGGGCACCCGCCCTCTGATGCCGTCCGCCGAGGTGGCCGCCCGCCCCCGGATCCCCTCATCCGCCGACGGCCCGCGGCCCGCGACCCCGTCACCCGCCAGCGGCGCGCGGCCCGCGATCCCGTCACCCGCCGACGGCGCGCGGCCCGGGATGCCGTCATCCGCCGATGGTGCGCCGCCGGTGACTCCGTCACCCGACCCGGACAGGTACCAGGCCCAGCCGGCACCGGAGGTGCCGAAGCCGGCGCGCCCACCCCAGCCGGCGGTCCCGGTCCGCCCGCCCCGCCAACGAAGGCCCCACCGCGACCCGGAGGCCCTTCCCGCTTCCGCGCCGGCCCTCCACCGGAAGAACCGGGCCGCCCCACCGCCCCGCCCGACCGTGCCCGGAACCGCCGGCCGCAACGGCAACCTCCGCGTGCTCCGGCCCCCGGCGACCCCGCCGCTTCCCCCCGCCCCCTCCTCGTCGATCGGGAGGTTCGCGTCGGCGGAGGCGTCGGATCCGACGCAACTGTCTTGATCAACAAGGGCGGCGGGGTGGGGGAGGTCGTGGAGGAGGCCGGGGGCGTGGGCGGCGACCAGGCGGAGCCAGTGCTCGGGGGGTTCGCCGGGGCGGCGGGGTGCGGGCTCGGCGGGCCGGACGCGCGGCGGGGCGGCGGTTGCCGTGGCGAGGCGGTCGGGTCGAGCAGCACCACCGAGACGTTGCGCCGGTTCACCGTGCCCTTCGCGGCCGCGTTCACCCAGTCCCACAGCTCGCGGGACGAGGTCAGGCCGAAGTGGAGGGTGACCGGGGCGTACTCGACCTGGCCGGGGACGGCCCGGATCCGCTCGTTGCCGGCCTCCCGGTACGCCAGCGCCGGAATGGCCACCTCGAAGCCGCTGACCTCGGTGAAGTGCCCGTTGGTGATGCCGTTGATGAGCAGCTTGAAGTGGTACGCCCGGTAGGGGTCGACGGGCGCGCCCGGCTGCGGGGTGGCCGTGGTGGGCATGTCAGCCTCCGATCGTCTCGGTCTCGGTGCCGCCGGCCCACTGGCTCAGCTTGAACACCACGAACTCCGCGGGCTTGACCACCGCGATGCCGATGTGCGCCACCACCATCCCGGCGTCGCGCACGTCGGCCGGGTTGGTTTCCTCGTCGCACTTGACGAAGAACGCCTCCTCGGGCGTACGGCCGAGCAGCGCGCCGTCGCGCCACACCCGGGTGAGGAACGCGCCGATGTCCCGCCGGATCGAGCGCCAGAGGGTGTAGTCGTTCGGCTCGAACACCATCCACCGGGTGCCGTTGGCGATGGCCTGCTCGATGGCGATGGAGAGCCGCCGTACGTTCAGGTAGCGCCATTCGCTGGCCTCGGCGGCGAGCGTACGGGCGCCCCAGAGCCGGATGCCCTCGCCGGCGAAGAACCGGATCACGTTGACGCCCTTGGGGTTGAGCACGTCGTGCTCCGGGCGGGTGACCAGGTACGCGAGGTCGACCGCGCCGCGCACCGGCTCGTTGGCCGGCGCCTTGTGCACCCCGCGCAGCGCGTCGGTGCGGGCCCAGATGCCGGCCACGTGCCCGCTCGGCGGGGTGAGGACGAGGTCGCCGCTGAGCGGGTCGCGGACCCGGATCCAGGGGAAGTAGAAGGCGGCGAAGTCCGACTGCCGGGGCCGGTCACCGCCGGGCGCGTCGTCGTCCGGCTTCGGCGTACCCTCGGCGGGTTTGCCGGACGACCTGGGCGGCGTGGCGACCCGGGTGAGCCGGGAGATGTCCTCCACCTCGGGCGGCGGGTCGCAGATGGCGACCATGGTGCGCAGCCGCTCGGCCATGCTGATCAGCGCCTCGTGCGAGACCGGGTCGTGGTAGCCGGGCGCGGCCAGGATGGAGATCTCGTCGATCGCCTCCAGCAGTTGCAGGCCGCTGCGCTTGCCACCGGTGCCGGTGAGCTGGCCGCCCTCGCCGACGTTGACCACCCAGCAGCGGGTGCCGCCGTTGTCGAGGAAGCCGAAGACCGCGCGCGCCAGCGGCGTGCTCTCCAGGTGCTCGCCGTCGGCGTAGAGCCGGAGGAACTCCGACCAACTGTTCACGGCGAGGGCCTGGTCGACGTGGGCGGTGCGGTTCGGCGCGAGCCCGACGAAGGCGGCGGTGCTCGTGCCGACCGGGCCGATCGGGCGGGCGCCGCTGGGCACCTCCTCGACGTAGATGCCGGGGGAGAAGTAGGTGGGCATCGGTCCTCCTCGAGGAGTCAGTCGGGGGCGCAGACGACGACGGGATCTCCGTCGGCGGGGTCCAGTTCGGCGGTGTGGGTGCGGCCCCGGCCGACCAGCCGGATCCGCACCGGGCGGTCCGGGGCCTCGGGGTCGTGCGGGACACCGACGAGCCGGAACCGGCCGGCGGCGTCGGTCTCGGTGGCCTGGGTGGTGCCGACCAGCTCGACCCGCATGGCGGCGAGCGGCTGCCGTTCCGGCCCGACCACCCGGCCGTCGAGGGTGCGCAGGTCGAGCTGCCGCAGCCGCAGCGGCTGCCGCACCGGCGGCGCGGCCGGCACCGGCCGGTCGATCCGCGCCGGCACGTCGAGCAGCAGCGCGGGCCGGGGCGCCACGCCGAGGGCCCGCCAGAGCGAG
>NZ_MUYZ01000426.1:0-4058 GCF_003013775.1 Micromonospora sp. MH33 | reverse complement strand
GCCCGCTCCACCGCCCACCCCTTGACCAGGCCGGACGGGTCGAAGCCGGTGCCGCCGCCGGGCAGCGGCAACCGCCGGGCGTCGAACCACCCGCCGGTGCGGACGCGGGCCGCCTCGCAGCGCTCGACCACCTCGCGCACCAGCGGCTCCGCGGCGGCCGGGTCGGGCATCGCCCCGCCGAGCCGGCCCAGCACGCTGTCCGGCCGGTACGTGCTGAACGTCGCGTCCACCGCGCGCAGCTCGGCGAAGACCCGCTCCACCCGCTCGGCCACCGCGTCGGTGCGCACCCCGGGGCCGCGCAGGTGCACGCTGACCGGCAGCCCCATCACCTGGACCACCCAGGCGCGCCGGTCGGGTTCCCTGGTCAGGTTCATCGCGTCCTCACTTCAGGTGCGCCGCGTCGATCGCGGACTGGAGGGACTCGCGGTAGCCGTCGCTGGTCACGGTGGCCCCGGAGACGGTGTCGATCCGGGCGTTCTGCGCCGCGAGGGCCTCCTGCCGCAGGATCGGCACCGCGTAGTCGTTGATCTCCTGGTCCCGGTGGTTGCCGTCCGGCACCTGCACCGCGGCGACATCGGTGATCTTCCCGCCGGAGACGGTGATCCTCACCTGCACCGGCCCCCACCGGGTCTGGGCCACCGACCCGGTGGCCGTGCCGCTGCCGCTCGACGTGCCGCTGCCGCTCGACGTGCCGCTGCCGCTCGACGTGCCGCTGCCGCTCGACGTGCCGCTGCCCCCGCTCGACGTGCCACCGCCGCTGCTCGACGTGTCGCCGTTCGACGAGCCCGACCCGTCGTCCGTGCCGGTCCAGGAGCTGCCGCTGCCGGCCGGGCCGTCCGAGCCGGAGGCGATCGCGCTGGTCTCCCCGCCCGCGCCCATGGTGCTGGTCTTGTAGCTGAACAGCAGCACCAGCGCGGCCACCGTGGAGAGCAGCCAGATGGTGATCCGTCGCACGGATCCTCCCTTCGCGCCTGTCACCAGGCGAACCGTTCGTGATGGGTGTGCGCGTCGGGGACCCCCGCCGCGCGGATCGCGGCGCGCGCGGCGTCGACCCAGCCGTCGGGTCCGCAGAGGAAGACGTCGTGGCCGGCGACGCCGGGGGAGAGCCGGCGCAGCGCCTCCGCGTCGGAGAGCCCCTCGGCGTGGGCCGGCAGCCAGGACGGGCGGCCCGCCCGGGGGCCGACCAGGTGGTGCACGACCAGCCCGCGCTCCGCGGCGAGCCGGTCCAGCTCCGCCCGGAAGGCCAGGTCTTCCGGGGTACGCGCGCGGTAGAGCAGCACCGCCTGGCCGGGCGCGTACGGCAGCTCCCAGAGCAGGGCCAGCAGCGGCGTGATGCCGACCCCGCAGGCCAGCATGGTGATCCCGCCGCCGCGCCAGCGCTCCCCGGTGAGCCGCCCGTACGGCCCCTCGACGAGCACCCTCGTGCCGGGGCGCAGGGCGGCCGCCCGGGCGCTGCCGTCGCCCAGGTCCTTGACCGTGATCCGCATCAGGTCGCCGTTCGGCGGCGCGGACAGCGAGTACGGGTGGGCCCGGGACCAGCCGGGGCCGTCCAGGAACCGCCAGAGCAGGAACTGCCCGGCCCGGACGGGCAGCCGGTGCAGGTCGCGCCCGCGCAGCCAGACCGAGGTGATCCCGGGCGCCTCGGGGACCACCGCGGCCACCTCGATCCGGTGCCGCAGCGAGCGCCAGGCGGGCAGCCCCAGCCGCCAGACCAGCACGCTGGCCAGCGCCAGCAGGTAGACGGTCCACCAGTAGGCGCGGGCGAGCGGCGAGGCGAGGAAGTCGGCGCCGGTCCAGAGCTGGTGCGGCAGCGCCAGCGCGACGCCCAGGTACGCGTACAGGTGCAGCAGGTGCCAGGACTCGTAGCGCAGCCGGCGCCGGGCCGCGCGGACCGAGGTCACCACCACCAGCACCAGCAGGGCCATCGCCGCGGTGGCCAGCAACATCCCCGGGTACGTGACGACCAGGTCCCAGGTCTCGGCGAGCACCCCCCGGCGGGCGGTGCCGGCGTACCCGAGGACGGTCAGCAGCACGTGCGCCAGGAGCAGGTGGAACGAGGTGAAGCCGGTGAGCCGGTGCCAGCGGGCGATCCGGTCCTGGCCGAAGCGCCGCTCGATCAGCGGCACCCGGGCCATCAGCACCACCTGGACCAGCATCAGGTCGGCGCTGACCAGACCGGCGAGCCGGCCGAGCGAGGTGAGGCCGGTGGCCGCGCCGCCCAGCAGCTCCTGCACGCCGCGGTCGGCGGTCCAGAGCGCGGTGACCACCAGCAGGCTGAGCACCGCGGCGCTGCCGGCCACGTCGGCCCACCAGGCCGGGGCGGCCGGCAGGGTCCGGCGCGGGGTCCGCCGGCCGGCGACGGCGGCGCTCACCGGGGGATCTTCTCGGTGCGGCTGACGTTCATGTCGCCAACCCTGCGGGTCGGAACTCGGCGGCTCCTTTGCCGACGCTGTGCGCGCGCTGGGAATCCACCGACCGGCGCATCGACGCGCCGGTGCGTCACACGTTGCATTTTCGTCGGAGGGGGGGTGTACTGTCAGAGCAGTTAGAACGAGTGTTCGATTCGCTCGTACGCTCGTTCCAACATCCGGGAGTGGTGTTTCGCGGCGCCGGCTCCCGGGAGGTGCGGTTCCGCGGACCGCACCGGGCTCCGGACAGTCGCGAGTCCGGACCCGCCAGGCAGGATCGTCGCCCGCCGCCCACGACCCCCGGGCGGCGGGCGACGGACCCGCCGGTACGCCGGCCGGGTGTGGTGTGGGGAAGCGTCCACACCCGGCCGGCCCCCACCCGCCCCGACGGCCTCCGGTACGCCGCCGCCCACCTCGCCGCGCTGCGCGCCGCCGCCGCCCTGCTCGCCGCCCGCGCCCGCCCCGCACCCACCCGGCGCAACCGGATTACCAGCGTCTGGGTGCTGCTCGCCGCCGTCGCCCCCGAGCTGGACGAGTGGGCGGCCTACTTCGCCGCCGGCGCCGGCAAGCGGGCCGCCGCCGAGGCCGGCATCCCCCGGGTGGTCACCGCCCGGGAGGCCGACGACCTGCTCCGCGCCGCCGAGGAGTTCGTGACCGTGGTGGAGACCGCGCTCGGCCTGGCCCACCAACCGGCGCTCGACGGGCTGCAACAGCCACTCCGGCTCGGCGGGCCCGACGTCACGCCGCGGTCCGGAGCAGCCGCCGCCTGAGCCGCGGCGCCCGGTCACCACCGGCGGGACCCCGGGTGGCCGGGCGCCGCTCCCCGGCGACGGCGGGTGCGTCGCGTCGGGGCCGCACGGGCGTCCCGCACCGCACGATCCAAGCACCATCCACGGGCCGGTGCCCGTGGTGAACACATGACGGGGGGTAGGTCCGATGGCGGGCCGCATGGTGGTCGGTTCCGCCGCCCTGGCCGAGCTGGTACGCCCGGCGAGCGCGCCCGACCCGGCCGGCGGCCACCGGGTGCTCCCCGTCCGGCCCGAGCTGACCGGGCTGCTGCCCAACCGCGGGCTGCGGCGCGGCAGCACCATCGCGGTCGGCGCCGGCCAGCCCCGGCGCAGCGGCGCCACCTCCCTGATCCTCGCCCTGCTCGCCGAGGCGTCCCGGGCCGGCTCGTGGTGCGCCGTGGTGGGCGTACCCACCTTCGGGGCCGGCGCGGCGGCCGAGGCCGGCATCGCCCTGGACCGGCTCGCCCTGGTGCCGAACCCCGGACCGGAGTGGCCCACCGTCGTCGCCGCGCTCATCGACGGGGTCGACGTGGTGGTCACCGCCGTGCCGACCACGGTCTCCGCCTCGGTCGCCACCCGGCTGGCCGCCCGGGCCCGGCAGCGCGGCAGCGTGCTCGTCCCGTACGGCCGGTGGGACGGCGCGGACGTGACGCTCCAGGTGGTCCGCGGGGTCTGGGAGGGGCTCGGGCCGGGCCGGGGCCGGCTGCGCCGCCGGGAGGTGACCGTCTCGGCCCGCGGCCGGGGCGCGGCCGCCCGCCCCAAGGAGATCAAGGTCTGGCTGCCCGGCGACGAGCTGACCCGGGTGATCCCCCGGTCGACCGGCGCCGTCCGCGCCGCCGCACCCCGGCGGCTCCGCGTGGTG